>CADBIO010000005.1 GCA_902794835.1 uncultured Erysipelotrichaceae bacterium | reverse complement strand
CTTGACCACCGTGGAAATGCCATCGGCCTATGAATATCATGACTCTACGATTTCCACCACCATCAAGGAATGGGGGGAGGCGATTGAGCAATATTACAACCACCCATCCGTCATCATGTGGGTCCCGGTCAATGAATCATGGGGTGTGCCAGACATCGTTTCTAACCCTCTTCAACAAGCATTTGCCAGCTCACTTTATTATCTGACCAAATCTTATGACCCATATCGTCCTGTGATTGACAATGACGGTTGGGAACACACAAACAACACCGACGTCATCTCTCTCCACAACTATGATTCGGTGGGATTCAAACGCTTCTACGACAATATGGATGCCGTCATCAAAAATGAAGGTTTTGTAGATTATGGCCAAAGTCGTTTTACTTTTGCTAAAGGGGCGGAATACAAAGGGCAACCAATATTCATCGATGAGTTCGGCGGCATCGCCTATAAGAAAGATGGCGACGGTTGGGGCTATAACGGAGCGGAAACGACCGAGCAAGGATTCTTAGAACGTTTGGAAAAATTGATTGATGCGATTGTCGCGAACGATTGTTTCGCCGGCTTCTGCTATACCCAAATCACCGATGTCTATATTGAGCAAAACGGACTATTTGACGAAAATCGCGTCCCTAAAGCGCCGATTGAAAAGATCAAAGCCATCTTAACAAAGCTTTGTTAAAAATTATTGTTCGTCTTTTGGACGATATAATCCTTTGTTTACTAACTCCGGGAAATGGAATTGATTGAGAATTGATTGATTTCTTTATCGAAAATATGATTCGTCGATAACACAAAACCAAGGAAGGCAAACGGTAGATAAAGAAGCCCATATCCCAAAGGCAAAAATAGTTGAACCGCAGGGTAAGAGAACGGCAAGAAGTACATTGGGGCTTCTAAAACCAAAACAGAAAGAAGAACCCGAGGGAAGTGTTTCAAATAAAGCACGAGGGACGTGAATAGTTTTTCTAAAAAAGGATCGCTATAAATCGAAGAGGCGCATCCGCTGATAAGAACCCAAGGAAGAAGAAAGAGATAAGTTAATATTTTCATCAGATAATAAACAAAAGACTGGCTGAAAAGAAAACACATTCCCAGATAATCCATCGCAAGATTCAAGATTCCATATAGGAGACCTAGCAAAAGGAAATCCAACCAATTCTCTTTGATGCCTTGGAGAAAATCAGCACCGAGGAAATAACCATCTAGGAATGACATTCTCTTGTAGATCCTGGAAAGACCAGACAACAACAGGCTCATCAAAAGGAAAATCGGGATACAAATCAAATCGTAAATAAGATAAGCCACTTGGATTTCCCCATTGACGTTTTCACTTCCGCTAGAAAGAATCCCGCCGACGCTGATGAGATGGTAATAACGGAAAATCGTAATGGGGGCCATGAACAACAAGAAAACCAAACAGATCACGACCATTTGACTGCCATTATGCTTGAGAATATCCCAAAATAATTGCCAGCGATTTCTCGGTAATTGACTGATTTGGAAATCTTGGGACGATTGATTCTTTCTTTTTCTCATTTTGCCAATCCTACAAGGTTCTTTAATACACGTAATGCATAATCATTCGTGCCATTTTCCCCTAAAGAAGAAATCTTCGGCGAATTCTTGTTGAAGAATAAATAATATTCTCCGCTGCTCGTGTCCATATAGGTCTCAAGATATGGATCTACGTAAATGCCATAATGGGTTTCTTCAGAATCATTTAAGAAATTTAACGAAGAGACATCGACATATCGATTCAAAACGCCTTCATCCAAGGAAACGAAGAAGGACGTGTATTCTCTTTCGTCAAATTGATCCCGATCCAAGATGACAATATCGGTATCCACCGCCCCACGGGTAGACCAAATCACGTTATAATACATGCCCTTAGGGTCGGCGAAATCGACAGAGATTTTTCGAATCTCCGTATCTTCAAACCCTTGATAAAGATCTCGCTCTAGTCTCGCGGATTCAACATTCGTGGCTCCAAAAAAGAGACAAACCTTATTCTCGTATTTTAAAGTCCTAATGTTTTGGAAAAGAGAAAAGAAAGCAAAGAACACGGCCACAAAAATGGCAAGATACCAATACCAATGGTAAAGGAAAAAGTTTTTCACCTTGGCTTTATTCATCTTTGCATTCCTCATAGCCAATGACGATGAGATTCACCGTTTCTAGACGGAGTTTCTTTCCTTCATGAAACAAGGAATTGTCTTTGTCTTTCTCAAGATATAAACGATGCCCATCATCCAACTCCAAGGGGTAAACGATTTTATGTTCCACCGTCATCGTATGTTCCCCCACAGAGACCACTGTATTTTCAAACACCTTGTGTTCGTATTGCTCGATTTCTGCTAAAAAATGATATTCAAGATTCCATTCTTTGCGGAAAAAGGCAAGAACGGTGAACACATACCAGCCAAATAAAGTGACAAGAACAATGTCTAACGCCATCACCCAATCGTCATGATTAAAAATGCTGCAAGGGATCGTCACGCCCAAAACCAATAAGGAAAAGGGAAGAATGCTCCAAAGAAGGATTTTCTTCTTTTTAAGGAGTTTTGGTGCTTCGTTTAAGTCATAAAGGATTTTCATTCCTTGCCCTCCTCTAAAGGGTGAAGCCCCACTTCGTCTTGCAAAGAGAAAACAATTTCTCTTGCTTCCCCTTCTTTTACGATTTTCCCCTCTTCCATCACTAAAACACGGTCCGCTAAAGCTAAAGCGTCATTTAAATCATGCGTCACGAAAACCATCGTCGCATCATCGTCGTGATGAATCCGTTTGATTTCTTCTCTTAATGCCGTTTTGGTTTTGAAATCTAAATTGCTAAATGGTTCGTCAAATAAATAAATCGATGGGTGCTTGACCAAGGCTTTAGCAATAGCGACCTTCTGTTGTTGCCCTCCAGAAAGTTCACTGGGTTTTCGAGAAAGCAAATATTCGATATCTAATTTTCTTGCCGCTTCATGCACCCGACGATCGATTTCATCCAAAGGAACACGCGCTGCTTTTAAAGGGGTGGCGATATTCCGATAGACCGTGTAAAAGCGATATGTCGTGAAAGATTGAGACACGTAAGCAAGATTTCGATCTTTAACGGCTAATGTGGTTGCGTCGATTCCATCCAGTTCCATCGATCCTTTACGAATCGGCAAAAGCCCAGCGATGGTTTTTAATAACGTCGTTTTCCCACATCCTGAGGGCCCAAGGATAACCAAAAGCTCGCCTCTTTTGACGTGAAAAGAAACGCCTTTTAAGGCAGAAATCGATTCCTTTTTGACAACATAGTCCACATAAAGATCGTTGGCTACAAGAGAGTTAATCACTGTCATGAAATCATTATAAATGATTTATCATCGAAAGAAAAAACAAGCCGACACCATATTGATGCCGGCTTGCCTAAGGAGGTTTGCAAGGTTATAAATTAAGCAACGGTGTAAACGATATTCTTCAATGTGAAGGTATCCCCTTCGGAATAGAAACCATGCTTATAGGCGATGGAAGTATCAATTCCAGAGAAGGTTCTGCTATCTTCTTTGCTGAAGGAACCAGCGACAACTTTTACCGTGAAGGTGTTGCCAGATTTAGTGATGGTGAAAGTGCCACCATCGGCAGGGAGGGCGTTGGAACCATCGCACCAAACATCATTCCAGCCAACGTTGGTTCCGCCAACAACACCAGTCATCTGGATGCAGCGGATGTCATTTGGACGGCCGGCATCGCCCCATTCAAGGTAGAAATCAAGATGGTTGTTTTCATCGACATACCAAGGATGGAACCCTAGTTTGGCAGAGACGCCAGGTTGAGCGCAAAGGCCACGATAATCAAAAGAAATCGAATAATTGTCAGTGGAAGATGCTTTGGTGATTGCCTTTTCTCCACTGGCAAGAACGTAATTGAGGCTGTTGAGGGTTGGGGTGCCCGTCACATCATAAAGACCGCTCTCATCAAACGAATAGTTGTAATAAGTGAAAGTATCGCCGAGGGAATAGAACTTCATGCTGTAAGCAAGAGAGGTATCCAAACCAGCGAAAGTCGCCGTCTTTTCGTTGGAGTAGGAACCAGAGACGAATTTGGCAGAGAAGCTATTTCCCGTCTTGGTGAAGGTGAGGGTTCCACCATCGCCAGGCAAGAGGTTAGAGCCATCGCACCACATATCATTCCAGCCAACGCGTTCGCCATCAATGAACCCTGTCATTTGAACGCAACGGATTTCATGAGGACGGTCGCCAATAGACCACTCGACATAGAAATCGAGGTAGTTATTTTCATCCACATACCAGGCATTGAAGCCAGCTTGTACGGCGTGGCCTGAATCCGTGATGGTGCCAAGATAACTATAGGTAAAGGAATAGTCTCCCTTCATGTTTTCTTTGATGGTTGTGTTTTGTCCTGCTTCAACGACCACAGAATTGATATAAGTCTGTTCTTCTGGGGTATAGAAGACAAAGGTGGAGGTGTTGTCGTAGACCTTAACATAAGAAACGGTCGAATCCGAAGCGGTCAAAGTTAGATTTCGACCATTGGCAGCGTAGGTTCCAACCGTAGTTGTTGCCGTGCCGTCGACATTATGAATCAATTGATAGGTCGAATCGTCTTTATTGAGATTAAGGACATAATTCTCCGTTTCGCTGACCACGTTTTTGTAAGTAACGATATTTGAGATTTCAATGGCCTCTGCCGAGAAATTCTCATAGACGAAAGCGTCATTCGCGCCAACGATACCAACCGTTGCTTCATCCGTGTTAGCGGCAGCAACCTTGAATGATCCTTTGGTTTTCGGAGAGGCGATGTCATGGCCTTCGGTGGTAACGTGATAGGAGAAATCCTCTCCTGCCTTAGTCACTTCGAGTTTTAAGCCATCAGCATTAGCAACTCCACAGTTGTCTGTCCAGAAATCGGAGGTGGTTTCCACGCCGTTAATCATGGTTACGGCAAAAATGGAACGAATCTCGTGAGGGCGGTCCCAATTGGCCCATCTAGCCGCAATGACAACGTAGTTTTGAGGGTCTTTGTACCACGCTAAGAGACCCGCATAATTCTCATTGTCGACATTGCCGGCATATGTTCCTTTAAATTCAACGGAAAGCTGATAATTTTTGCCTTGTTTGGTCTTATAGGCGTTGAAATTGGTCTCATCATCGATCCAGTGGGCGCCGCCATCTTTGATGTCTTCAGTGTTGTTGTTGATGATTTTGCCATTTTCGTAGTAATAGGCTTTGGTGTTCCCTAATGGGGTCCAGTTTTCATCTTCAAAATTACGAACGATGATGGTTGCGGAGGCTTCTTTTTCTCCCGCTTTTGCTTTGATGGTAGCCGTGCCGGCGGCAACGCCAGTAACAACGCCATTAGCTACAGTGGCGACGCTTTCGTCACTAGAAGTCCAACTGACTGTCGGATCTGTGGCATCGGCAGGCAAAACGGTGGCAGTTAAAGTAAGCGATTCCCCGATCCCGATGGTTTCTTCAGCCACGTCTAGGCTGATATCAGTCACATCGATAATGATTGGCTCTTCAGAGGAAACCGGTTCCTCGGATGAAGTTGGTTCTTCTGATGGAGTCGGTTCTTCCGATGAAACTGGAGTTTCAGAGGAAACCGGTTCCTCCGAGGGAATCGGTGATTCAGAAGAAGTGACCGGTTCTAAGGATTCGACCGATGTTTCGGGCTTCTGGGTGCCACACGACGTCGCAAGGAACATGGCCGTCAGGGCAAGGATTGCGGTGAGTGATTTTGTGTTTTGCATAAATTTTCTCCATTCCGGGCTGTACCCGATATTTCATAGGCTTATGGAACCTATTGATGCTTATTTGTTTTCCTTTCTTCTTTTTGCGGCTAAGAGGGCAAGTCCTCCGCCGAGAGCAACTAACGCCAAACTTGTGCCGGCAGTTGCCATAATTGCGCCTCCACAGCCTCCACCACTGGATGGTTTCTCGCTATCTTGGGAGGTGACTGGATCTTCCGAGACTGGGGTTTCCGAAGAAGTCGGATGTTCAGAAGAGGTGGGCTCTTCGCTGGAACTGCTTGGGTCAGTCCAGTCTTTGGCCTCTTTGACGGCGTTAATTAGGGCGTCAAGTTTGGTTACTTTGTTTTGGATTTCTGGGTTTAACCCCGCATAGAGGTTGTAGGCATTATCTACATCGGTTGGGAAAGTGCTCTTGGTGTTATCAAGGGCGGCAATAACCGCGTCGACATAAGCGGCGGCGTTACTTTCTGCTTGTTCTAGGGCAGAGAGACTTTCGGCAGGGAAGCCGTCTTGGAAATCGAGCAATCCCTTATAGGCATTTCTGGCTTCGATGATCTTCGAAATGTCCACCGCCGATTCAACAGAGGATGGGAGAGCGGAAATCAAAGAGGTCACGTTCTCAGCAAAATCCGTGGTGGTTGTGGTAAGGGCAAAATTGGAAAGACCCACGCTGAAGCATTCTGAATATAAGCCGGTGTAGAAGTTGCCCATTCCTGGGACGAGTTGTCTGATATAGAAGATGTCAGAAATGAAATCGACGGGGTTTCCGCTTTCATCGTCAACAATCTGATGAAGAACGAATTTACGGCAGTTCACCGTTTCGGAATTCACCACCACGTCCTCGATATTTGATTCGACTTTCAAAGTAACGGTCTTGGTTAACAAGATATTCTTTTGGCCAAAAAGTTCTGGGTTAGTGTCATTGGCTTGATCCCACCACATGTCGTAATATTCGCCCTTGCGCCAATAATCGCAATAAGGGATGGCGCCAGAACAATGTTCTTTCGGGACATACATGCTACGGAATGCCCCGTCGATGCGGCCGTAGAATTGACCAGACCAATCGCTGGTGGTCTTCTGCTGGAGCCAATAGATCAAATAATTGTCCGCGTCTTGATACCATGCGACGATACCATAAGACCTTTCTACTGAAAGATCGCTATCTGGGTCAGGGGTAAACGTGCAAGAAACCGAATAAGAATCATCTTCTTCAATCTCTAAGTTACGCAAGGCGTAGTTGTAAACACGTTGGGCTGAAGTGTCTCCTTCTGCTGCGCGACAGTAATACACCATGCCTGTTTCTTCGTCAAAATCCCAAATGGTGGAATTCGTCTCGTTAGCGACAAGAGACCAGCCATAATGGGTGTTCCCATCGCCATCGACAAAATCGTCGAAGGCGTAGACGGCACGGCCAGGCAAGGCCGCAGCGAGGAGGACTGTGCCTGCCATCGCTAATAGGGATGTCATCAAAACCTTTTTATTTTTCATAGTTCACCTCCAAGGTTTTATTTTTTCATTTTTCTTCGTTTCAAGGCCAACGCCGTTGCAGCGCCAAGACCAATAATCGTCGCGGCCACGCCAGAAGCAATCGCGCCTCCGCATCCACCGCCAGAGCCACCTTCGCCTTCCGATGTCACAGGATCTTCGGAAGATGGAATCTCTTGGGAAGAGGAAGAACCTCCATCATCGTCATTGCCTTTGGTGCCGTCGATCACATCGACTGTCGCTTCATCGGCATAAACCGGGAGGGACGGGGCATCGATGTGGGCGTTATATGGATTTCCAGCTGGGCATGGTAATGTGCCTGGGACGCTGGCGCCGACTTCCGTCACATCATAAGCGCTGACTTCAATCGCATCGTTAAAGGTATATAAACCGCTGTATAGGGTCTTGCCTTCTGTGCTGGGAAGTCCGGCGGCCACGGTGTAGGAAATATAGCCGTTTGAATTGTTGTCGATATAACAAGTGAAAGTATTCTTTTGCTTAATGACTTTGATGGTGTGCCAGTTGGTGACTTGTGAGGCTTCCGTTTGGGTCATTCCGCCTTCGACGATTTGATCGCCTTCGGCAAGCCATCCGCCGTGGTTATACGTTGTTGGGAGGGTTTCGCCTTCGATTCGGCCATAGATTGTCGTTCTTGGGACGGTAGAGTCCGCTCTCCAACGATCCATATAGAAGATCATGAAGTTGTCTTCATCCAAATACCACATCACAACGCCGACACGGTCTTCAGCTTCCGATTGGTCGGTCGCTCTAATCCGAACCGTCATCTCATAATTGGTGTCATAGGCGTTTGGCTTGATGGCAAAGTTTTTCTCGGCATCCTTATCCTCTTTCGTCATGTCTTTGGTGTAGGTGCCATCGCCATGCATATGGCCGTCTTCGTCAATGGTCCATTCGTTATATTTCATGCCAGAGGTCTGCCATTCGCCGACTTGGGCCGGATCATAACGTTTGTATCCGATCGTTTCCAAACTATGGATGGTGGCATCGACATCATAAACATAGACGCCATAATCTTCGCTCTTCTGATCAATATCTTTGATTTGGATGCCATAAACTAACGTGCCATTGACATAAAGCGCGAGGGTCGTGTCAATCTTTTCGGCTTTAATCTCCAATGTTTTTGAAACGTCAATGCCGCTCAAGGCGAAACGACGGACCGTGATGGTTGGATCTCTGTCTTCATCCATGTCTTCTTCGGTATAAGTCGAGGCTCTGACCACGGCATAGCAGGTTCCGTTTTGCCAAGTTAAGCCGATGCGGGCATAGTTATTTTCATCCACTACGTAAGGGGAAAGAACGAATTCCGAATAAGAGGCGGAACCAAAGCTAAGATCCACTTTTGCTTCAACCGTCATGTTGCGATCGGAGATATCCGAACCGCCAAGCAAATAGGACCGAGCAGTGATGGTGTCACTGGATTCCTTAGCCTGGATTTTTGTTGTTCCGCCAGCAAAAGACCAAGCATCTTGGCTCTTTCCAGAAACACGCCATTCATTGCCTTGGTCGTCTAGGACAGCAATTTCATCGTAGGCGCTATAGATGGCTTTGGAATTGATTTTGCTGCCGGTGAATTTGGCATTATATCCTTCATACCCGTAGTAATAATTGATGTTGGTGCCTTTGACGGTTTTTCTCAAAATCGGGGTATCTCCGCCATCAAGATAGACTAAGAAACTGTTAGATTTCTTTTGGACCGTTAAAGTGTGATTCACCGTAGGATCAAAATTTTCTGGCAATTCATAGATGTTTTCTCCAATCGTTGCCGAAGAACATTCAATCCAGCCAAAGAGCACCACTTCATATTTGATATCCGGGGCGGCAGCAAGGCCAGAAACGGTTCTCCGGAAGGTGACGTCGACAAAATTCTGATCGTCTTTATACCATGGCATTAAGCCATAGCCTTGGACGGTCTTGGAGCCTGAGTAAGAAGGAACTTCATCCAATTTGAAGGAGGCGCTGACTTCATAGTTTTGAGGCAACCCTTCTTCGTTTTGTTTGTATTGGTTTTCCATAAAACCTCTGTTGGTGTCATATCCGGCAATATTTGAGCCGGAGACACGGTATTGGGAAACAACTTTGTTGCCTTCTTTGATTGGGTCGGTGACAAAGGAAATAGAATCATCAGAATTGAAATTCCAAACGTCTTTGCCGTTTAACACACGATAAGTGAAGCCGTTGTTCTCTTTCCAGTCGCGTGCTAAAGCCGCGGTGGTATTGGTGGCATAGTAATCGTCAATCACCGCTTCCGAGAAGGTGGCTTTCACATCTTGCGCCATAAAGCCGACGGCTTTGTTTTTCGCGATGGCGTTATAGTAATAGGCATAGGTTGAGCCAATCTCGACGCCGTTATAAGAAATCCCGACTTTATAGGAGGTGGCGGTAGCCGAAGAATTCTCAAAGGTGACTTTCAACGTGTGCCCGCCGGCATTCTTCGGGGCGACTTTGTTATTTTTCAATGCCGCGACCGTAGAGGTTGGGAAGACGGTGTTTTCCTGTTGGGAGGTAGCAGTGATGTATTTGGATTCGCCATTATATTTGCCAGAGAAGATCAATTGCTCAATCGCATACCCGTCTGCTTTCTCTTCCGGCGTCGTTAATTGATCGGCGTCCCAGGTGAATTTCAATTGGACGTAAAGATAATTGTCTTCATCGACGTACCAAGGGATGATGCCGACCATCGGGTTTTGAACGTGATTGAGTTCGCTGACGGTGATTTTGGTGGTGAATGAATAGGCGCCTAAGGCAGTGCCAGCATGCGTAAGATAGTTGGCGCCTTCTAAGGCATAATTCCCACCGAAAGCATCTACGGTGACAGCACTTCCGCTTACCGCCCATGTGCCTTGGCCTTCTGTTTTCACGTTGTGGAACCAATCGCTTTCGCTAGAAGCGCTGATCACGTTGTTCTCGCCTTCAGCATGGACGTCTCTCACGCCACCGATGATGAACGAGGCAGATAAGGCGCCTGCCGCCGCTAACAAGGCGGTTGTTGCCATCACATAAAGAGGCGTATTTTTCTTTGTTTTCATCTCATTGCCCTCCTTTTATTAAGCAAGTTGTGAAACGACGGTGTTTTCTGGATAAGCTTTATGTTCCTTTCCTCCGACACCGATGTTGGATAATCGGTTTCTTAATTCCGACAGTTCCGTGTCCGCATAGTACATGACATCGGCATGTCCGAAATTCGTCAGCATTTTAGAAATCGGATCGACATTGGCGAAAGAAGACCATGTGACCCAGGCTCCGTCTGAAGCAGACGAATAGGTAAAGCTAGAAATGGAAGAGGCCTCCGCTACAAGACTTTTATATTTGTAGTTCAGCGCCCCATCCCAGTTCATGATGGATTTGGTGTTTTGTTGGATGAATTCGGCTTGCTTCAGGTAAGTCAGATTCCCCGTCATGATGTAAAGCCGGAATAGTTCGTAGTAGATAAACGAAGCATAATTGTCCACGCCAGACCCATAATGGCAGGCAATGAAGCTCATGCCATCGTTATATCCGTAGTTGAGGGGATAGGCAGATTTCAGGGAACTCTTCTTGACTTCGAAGCTATAAATCATCACCGTCGACATCGTGAAAGCTGCGGCTTGTTGGAGACAAGATAGCCACTTGGCATCGCCAGTTAACGTATATAAAGCGTCGTAGGCGTACATCGCATAGACGCCAGCTTCCTTATCTTTCGCGTTCGCATTGTCGCATGTCCCGCCATAGTAATAGCCAAGGTTATAAATATTTTGATAGACGTATTCGCCTGCTTTTAAGGCAGCTTCTTTATAAGATTCGTCACCCGTCATCTCATACATCTTGGCCAAAAAGCGAATTGGCATCGGGGTGGCCGAGGTAGAGGTCGATTGGCAAATGTTTCCTGGAGGCTCTTCGATTCCATTGTCCCAAGAGACAAACGGGCCGCCATCATAGTTGTAGCAACGATAGTAGGAACCATCTTCGTTTTGATTGTTAATCAAGAAACCGCCGAAAAGATCAATCGCTTCTCTCCAAGAATCGACGGAGATGCCATTGGCGACGGCGAGACGATAGGCATCCAGCAACCCTTCCATGGCATCGATTGCCATACGAGTGAAACAAGGATAGGCGCGGAAAGAATCGCTCCACGTGTCGTACCAAATATGGGGAACTCCTGCCACGGACATCATTTCTGCTCCTTCCACCCAGAAATTGATGACGTTGATGCCGTTTTGCAAAGATTGAAGGTCATTGTGTGAGATGCCGTAAAGCATCATGTTATACGCCGATGGGATTTGTTGCCCGATAAAACCGGCCTGATACGTCAATGGGCCAAATTCGCCATCTTCGATTGTGATTCTCCAAGGCAACCCATAAGAGGTGTATTTCTTTCCTGATTCCTCATCTTCTTGCTCTTCTTCGTGGAGGAAGGTTTTGTAATCCTCGTTGATGACACGATAAACTTCATCGATATCGGTATTCACGATCCGTTGATTTTGAAGATTGAATTCGCAATTGTAGAAATCGATGGTGGCTTGGTCGTAGGATTTGGTTTTTTCCGCGCGCAAGGCAATTTCATATACCTGCGTCTCTCCTTCTTTCAAATCGTGGTATTTGCGGTTAGCCTCATGCGAAGGATAAGAAACACAGATGGATTTGTTATTGGGGCTCACTTGAAAGGTTGCATAACAATTGTTCGTGTATGTGATCTTTGGCTGATAACGGGCTAAAGAGAGGGTGTTGCCATTCGTTTTATCCCTCATCATCACCATCGGCGCGCCTAAATAAGTCTCAATGTAGGTGGCGTCCGAAGAAAGGGTGCGGTAATTCACATTAGGAATGAACCATTCCATCGCATTGTTAGCAGAAGAGACAAAGCAATAGTCGCTGCCAAAACCCGTATCAGCTTCATTGGCGGAGACCACTTTGACTTCTTGACGCATATTGAAAGCTTTTTTCTCCGCTTCTTTGGCGATGTAATAGCAATCCGTCACTTCGAGAATCGAACCAGCGGAAGAGTGAATCGTTTTGCTGGCTTTAACGCCATAAGAAGTGGCTTCTACTTTTTCGTAGGTGGTTTCAAAAGATTCGTTAGACCCTTTGAGATAGATGCGCACCGGCAAACTGTTAACAAACATCAAATCCTCACCGGAGGAAATCACCGAAGTTTCCGAAGAGTTCGTGATGTTGGTCACTTTAACGGAATATCCTTCTGCCTCTTTGACAAAATCCAAACGATAACCGTCGTTAACCAATGCAATATCGCCATTTTCTAAAGTGACGACTTTCCCGAAGGAAGAATTCACCTTAGGAAGTTCGGATTCTTTCAATAGATTGTCAGGTCCTTCGAAAGGAGTTGTTAAGTCACGGTCAAAACGATAGTCAAAAACTTTCTTCTCTTCGGAGGAAGAAGAGGTGTTATCTTCTGAGCTTGGGGCAAGGGAACTGTTTTCTTCCGTCGTTCCACAAGCGGACATCAAAGAAACACCAAGCAAGGTGGAGAATATAAGCAATCTAGAATGATTCTTTTTCATTTTCGTCCTCCTTCTAACGAATTGCCTTATGGGCGTGCCCTCCCACACCAATGTCACTTAACGTGGTGCGTAAATCGGTGATAGACGTGTCACGGAATTCACCAACATCGCCCTTGCCAAAAGCCTCATACATTTTGGCAATCGGCTCTGCGTTAGCAGCACTTTGCCACGGGAGCCAAACCCCCATCGTGCCATCATCGTCTTCCGCACTCTTAAAGCCGAAGGTATAAATGGTGGAAGCTTCGGGGGTTAATGATTTGTAGGCATAGCCTAAAGTCCCATCCCAATCCATCGTAGATTTGGTGTTTTGCTGGATGAATTCTGCCATATCGAAATAAATTTGTTTGCCAGAATAGATATAGAGACGGAATAATTCATAATAGAAATAGGCGGCATAATTGTCTAAGCTCGTCCCGCCGATGCAAATATAGCTAAGGCCATCCGAATATCCCGCTTTCAAGGCGTTGGCGGCTTTTAGATCGGTTGATTTTGGGTTGATTTTAAATGAAACGGTAATGACCGAAGACATTGTAAAGATGGCGGCTTGCTCTAAGCAGGTTAACCATTTCACGTCTTTCGTCAAAGTATATAAAGTGTCATAGGCGTACATCGCATAAACGCCCGCTTCTTTATCGACGGAATCTGGATTGTCGCAAGTCCCGCCATAATAGACATGTTGCGGATAGAGGGATTGGTAGATGAAATCCCCCGCTTTTTGAATGGCGGTCAAATATTTCGTATCGCCAGTATGTTCATACATCTTGCCTAAGAAACGGATTGGCATCGTGGAGTTGTTTTTGGAGGTGGAACGGCAAATATCGCCTGGATTCCAGGAAATATCAGATTCAGTTCCGGCATAATATGTGCCTTGGTAGTTGTAGCAACGATACCAAGAACCATCCGCATTTTGTGCCGTAACCAACCAATCCGCGCAGGATTTGACGGCATCATACCAGCCGTTGTCAGAAATGCCGTATTTTTCCGCCAGACGATAGGCGTCAAACAACCCTTCCATCGCATCGATTGCCATACGGAGGAAAGTTGGATAGCCAATCCAAACGTTGCTGACCCCGTCATACCAGATCTTAGGGACGCCAGCCGAGGTGATCATCTTTGCTTTGTTCACCCAAAAATCTAGTACGTTACGTCCGTTGTTGATGGAGGTGATGTCGTTATTTTTCACGCCATAGACCATCATGTTATAGGCGCATGGAATTTGTTGCCCAACGAACCCGGCTTGCCAGGATTTCGGGCCAATCAGACCGTTTTCAATCGTCACTCTCCAAGGCAATCCATAAGAGGTGTAACCATTTCTTGTCGTGGTCAAGAGAAGAGATTTGAAATCTTCTCCGATGACGTTGTAAACCGTATCGATGTCGGTATCGACGATTCTTTGATTCTGCAGATGGAATTGTTTGGTGTACATATCCACTTCTGCCTCATCGAAAGAATCGTATGTACCCGCTAAAATGTTGAGATCGTACACCAATTCTGGAAATCCAACCAAAGAGAAATAACGTCTGGAAGAAAGGCGAGATGGATAGGCGATTTCCACTGAGGAATAGGCGTCACCGCTGGAATTGGTCCCTTTGTTGACAACCATCGAGGCAAAACTGTTGGATTTATATTCGATGACCGGTTGGTAACGGGCTAATGACAATGCATAACCCGTTGATGGATCACGGAACATAGCCATCGGGAGGCCGGTTTGGGTTTCTTGGTAAATGCCATAGCTTTGGCTGGAAGGGAAATTGCCATTCGCTTCATTGGGAACAAACCATTCGAGTTTGGAGGCGTTGGCGTTGCTATCAACTCCAAAAATAACGTTATATCCGGTATCTGAAGGGCTAGCGAAATCGACGAGAACTTGTCTTTGGATATTGATGGAATCGGCGACGTCTTCTGAGGCGTAATAGTAACGATCGATGATGGTAAACTCCGATCCTTTGGTGGTCGTAATGTTGGCGGTGGCCTTCAATCCATAACGGGTTTGCTCAACTTTCGTATATTCGGCGACATGTTGTTTGTCACTCTTAAGATAAAGTTTGGCTGGCGTATGGATGGTGAACATCGTCTTGCCTGTTGTTTGGTCAACGACGTTCACAAAATAATTGAACGTCTTGCTCATCACGAACTCCAACCGATACGTGGCGGCATTCATCACATACGTGTATCCATCTTGGCTGACTTCTCCTGCTTTTAAATCACGCATCTTGGAGACATCGACCTTATTTTTCGGGAGGACCGCGGTCTGAGAAAGATTCCTGCCCTCTCTCGTTTTCGGAGTTGGCGCGACATAAGGGGTTTGATCCACATCACTTGGATCGATGGAAGCCTCGCTGGACTCAATACTAGAAACAGAGGAAGTGTCCCCTTCAGAGGAGTGGGTTTGTTCCGAATTAGGATTGCTTGGGCTAGTGGCGCAGGCGGCCAAGAAGGCAATCAAGGAAACCAGGTACGTTGTTTTTAAATGTTTCTTCATATCATTTCAACCCCGACAGACTAATGCCCTCCGTAAAGGTTTTCTGAGCGCATAAGAACAAGATGATGGTTGGCAACAAAGCAATAACGCAGGCGGCCAAAAGTTTTTGTGTCTCCACAGAATAAGCGGAATTCATTTGGTTAATCGCAAGCTGCACGGTGAAGAGATCAGTGTTGTTGCCTAAATAGAGCAACGGCGTGAGGTAGTCGTTATATTGTCCAGAAAAGGCCAGAACGACTTGCGCCACAAAAGCGGGGACCATCATTGGGAAAACGACGGTGAGGAAAATATCCAAACGATTTAAACCATCGATCATGGCCGCTTCTTCCATCTCGGTTGGTAAGGTGCGGATATATTGCAGCATGAAAAACATCGTCACGGTGCTGCCAAACATTCCTGGGATGACAACTGGCAACGGGGTGCCTAGCCATTGATAGAATTTGGCGAACATCACATAAGCCGGAATCATGATGATGATGTTCGGAATGACAAGCGTGGCCATCATCGCCCCAAAGATGATGTTTTTGCCTGGGAAACGAAGACGGGCGAACCCATAGGCGCATAAAGCAGACATAAACGTCCCACAGATAACCGGTGGGATGATATACATGAAAGTGTTCAAGAAAGAGTGCAACATGACCGTCTCTTTGAAGACGTCGATGTAATTAGAGAAATACCAAACACTCGGAAAAAAGACATTGGCCTCCACTTCTTTTGGCCCTTTTAAGGAGTTGAGGATCAATTGAATGAAAGGAATCAAAATCAAAGCGGCGATGAGACAAAGGAAAACATAGGCGAGGATTTTGCCTAGGATTTGCCCGCCATTGATTTTGCTTTTCTTTTTGCCACGTGATATTGCTTTTTCCGACATGCCTTAACCTCCTTTCCTATGATGCGTAATGAACCCATTTCCGAGAGAAAATGAATTCCACGATAGTCAAAATGACAATAATTCCGCCAAGAACAATGCCCATGGCTGATGCATAGCCATAGAAAGCACCATAATCTCCGCCTGAATATTTATAGATCAGCAGCACCGGCATCATCGTATTCGATGGTGAGCCATTGGTCATGACTTGATAGGTCGTGAATCCTTGGATGGAGCCAATCAACCCAGTGACCATGATATAGAAAGAAATCGGGGAAACCGAGGGGACCGTGATATGGAAAAATTTCTGGAAGACGTTAGCCCCGTCGATATCGGCTGCTTCGTAATAATCCTTAGGGATGGAATTGATGGCGCTGATATAAAGCAACATTGAGGTGCCAAACCCGAAAATCAGTTGCATAAACATGATGGCAAAGACGACATATTCTTCGCTCAGCCAATAAATCCCTTCAATTCCGAACAAACCGAGGATTTGATTTATCGTGCCATAGTTATAGTCATACATTCGCTTCCACATGATGGTAACGGCAACGGCAGAGCAAATCGTCGGCAAAAAGAAGAGACCCTTGAAGAAATTTTTCCCATGGATTTTTCCTCGGAAAATCGAGGCGATAATCAAGGATAAGATCATCGAAAGAAGAACCCCGATGGAATAAATGAAGGCATTGCCAACCGAACGCCAGAACTCCGCTCCTTCAGGAGAAAAAATTCTTTGGAAATTCGCGAATCCCACAAAGACGGGCTCATTGAATAAGTCGTATCGAGTCAACGAAATATAGAATGAAAAGCCAAGCGGGGCTGCCAAAAACATCAATAAACCGATAGATAGCGGGGCAACACAAGCATAGCCCCACAGCGCCTCATTGCGGCGGTTGCGGTTCTTTTTTCGACTCGCTTTTCCAAGGCTGAGGTTCAGGGTGCTCATTCTCCGTCCTCCTCAAATAGTTCTGGGAAGTCGGAACGGATGATATTTAGAATGCGTTCTTTTTCTTCAGGTAAGAACTGCTCTGGGGTCGCTCTGGCGGATGGGTCTGCGGTAAACATAGCACCCGTGTCTTCATCAAAGGTGGTTTTCCAACGCACGGATGGCAAATATTGCCAAAGCCCAGGACGTTGATATTGAGCGGCGCGGATAAATTCTCCTGTGTTGGCTGGCATCTTCCCTTCTTCGATGGCATAGAATTCTTCCGTGGTTTGCTCGTCGTTGTATAACGGCGCCGTAAACCCTGCTTCGGCCATAATCATCTGTCCTTCTTTGGACGTAAAATATTCTGCCAATTTAAAAGCTTCATCTGGGTGGGCGCAGTTTTTATAGACGGCATAGCCAACAGAGCCGCTCCAGCCATTACAATGTTGGTTGGTCGGGAAAGCGGGAATCGGAGCGATATCCCAATTAAAGTCGGCTTTCTTCCGCAAATCAGTTGTCACAGATCTGCCTTCGATATAACAGGCAGCATCTCCGTTTAAGAACAGCGTTTTTTCTGATGTGGAGGAGAGAACCAACGAGGTTGGGGCGACGGCATATGTCATGGTTGCGTCAACGATATAGTTATATGCTTCGATGAATTCCGGAGAATCAATTAAGACTTCAGTCCTGCTTTCCGAAAGATAATCGGCTCCATTAGACCAAATCAGGGATTCGGGATAGATTTTCGCGACTCCGTAGATATGATCATCCGACAATTTCAATTGGCCGTATTTGTTGGAGGAATGATAAATTCCAACCGTCCCGAGGTCGTAACCGAATTTGCACCACATCTCTAAGGCTTCTTGTGGTGTCATAATTTCGGTAGCGGACGGATAAGGAACACCATATTGGTCGAAAAGGTCTTTGTTGTAATACATGACGTAAGGCGTGATGTCTTTTGGCATGCAATAAAGATCGCCACTTCCCATCGTTTTCCCGTTATAGCGATAACGTTGTAAAGCAGATCCAGCAATGTGCTCTTTATCGATCACAGTCGTGTTATCGTAATAGTCTTGTAAATCTAACATGACCCCGGTTTTGACCCATTGGCCGAAGTTGCCGTCGGGGACACAGAAAACGTCGGGGACATTTTTAGAGGCCATGAAATTGGAAAATTGAGTTTCGTAGGAGGAGATGATCTGGACATCCACGGCAATCTCAGGATTCTTCTCTTCGAATTTCCGACAAACCTCTTTGACCAAATCCGTTTCCGTAGAGCCGCCGTTGTCCCAATGCGCTAAGCTGAGGTGGATTCGATTATCCGCCCCTTTTGGCATGTTGGCGGCTATCGTGACCCCAAGAGAATAGCTAAAACTTCCCGCCGTAATGCCAAGCATGGCAATCCATATAGCTAACGATTTTTTGGGCAAGAGGCTGAAAAACATAATCGTTTTACCTTAAGCGAGACATTTCTTCCAAAAAGCATCTAAAGATGACTTTTTTCGTTCTTGGTAAATATATTTTTCATTGTTATGAAAGTGTTGACAATACACTTTTACCTTGAAGATATGCAATTATGCACCATACAAGAGTTATTTTTAAACCATTACAAATTTTCTTAAAAATGGCTATTTATCGTGTCTTTATCTAAGTAAAAATCTTTTGTTGTCCATAATATGCATTTTTTCATATTTCCATATTAATAAACACGGGCGTAAAAAAAGACCCTTTTTTCAGGGTCTAAATCACATTCCAAATCAATCTTCGTGACGATGGGTTGAAGACGGGCCTGTGGTGATTGCAGAATCGCGATAATCGCCAAGCATCTTAGCTCTTGTTGGGTGACGAAGTTTACGGATGGCTTTGGCTTCGATTTGACGGATACGTTCGCGCGTGACACCGAAATCCTTACCAACTTCTTCCAAGGTTCTTGGATGGCCATCATCCAATCCGTAACGGAGACGGATGACTTTCTCTTCTCTGTCCGTGAGACATTCGCTCATGGCTTGATAGAGTCTTTCTTTTAATAAGGATTTAGAAGTATAGTCGCCTGGGGATAATTCCGAATCATCACGGACGAAATCGCCTAGTTTAGAATCGTCTTCTTCACCGATTGGGGTATCCAAAGAAACTGGCTCTAAAGCGATACGTTGAACATCACGGATCTGAGCTGGGGTAAGCTCCCCTTCCATTTTCTCTGAAATCTCTTCTGGTGTTGGATCACGTCCTAATTCCTGAACAAGGGCTCTTTGGACACGGGTCATTTTGTTGATGGTTTCAACCATGTGAACAGGGATGCGGATGGTTCTTGCTTGATCAGCGATGGCGCGAGTGATGGCTTGACGAATCCACCAGGTCGCATAGGTGGAGAATTTGAATCCTTTGGTATAATCAAATTTCTCGACCGCTTTCAAAAGACCCTGGTTCCCTTCTTGGATTAGATCAAGGAAAGGCATACCACGTCCTAAATATTTCTTGGCGATAGCGATAACCAAACGAAGATTGCGGTTCACTAAGGTATCTCTGCCTTCTTTGCCGGCTTCAATGATGTCGCTTAGGCGGGCAATCTCGGCAATATCGCCTTTGGCTTGGGCTTCTGGCAATAAGGCTTTTGCTTCTTCACCATCGACAACCGCCTTCGCGTATTTTTGTTCTTCTTCAACGGTTAAAAGTTGATATTGGCCGATGTCTTTGAGATACATTTTAACCGAGTCGTTAACTTTGACATCGCCAGATTGAACGTTAAGGAAGTCGTCATCGATTTGTTCTTCTTCGCCAAGGTCATCATCAACATCATCGTCAGATGGCTCGCTTAAAATGTCAGCATCGGATGGCTCTTCTACTTCTTGCACTTCATCGCCGTTGACGACTTTAATGTTTTGAGAAGTAAACCATTCAATGAGTTCATTGACATCATTGTCTTCCAATTGAAGACGGTTTTTGTCAATCACGTCATAGATGTCTTGCTGATTGATCGAGCCTTCCGCTTCGGCTTTGGCTAAGAATTCTTTCTTGAGGAAGTCCATTCCTGCCATCACTTCATCGGTTTCTTCTTCAATCGGATCTTCGATGGAGACGGTTTCCTTTTCTTTCTTTGTGGTTTTTTTCTTGGTTTCTTTTTTCATAGGCATGCAACCATAATACACATTTTCATTTAAAATGTGAGCAATATGCACCATAATACGCTGATTTTTTATAAAAATCTCGAACTTTTTCGAAAAAAGGTCAATTCATCATTCTTTTTTCTATGTTTTAAAAGCTTTTGTTGAATAAAAATAACGACCCCGTGTGTCAGTCTTTATCCCAATCAAAGATAAGCGTCAAAGTTATCTTTTCTGGCCCATAAGAAGTGTTTGTCTTTTTGAAATGGAGAAAGAAAAATGCAGCCTAAGATTAATGAGGCTCCAACGATACAGTTAAGGATCAGCCACAAGACCCAGTTATCAATGAAGGATAGGCCAAAGAACACCGCGAAGGATATAACGGCAATGACTAACGCTGGTAGCCACACTCTCCAGGAAAAGAAGTTATGATGGAATTTGATAGAGGTGAGGATCATCTTGATTACATTGGCTATTACCATCGCTACTAGGGACGCAATTGGAATGGCATATACCGTAACATTCAATAAAACAGCAATGGTAATCAGATAGGCAGCGAATTGGGCTAAGGCGGCATAAAGGTCGTATCGTTCATTTCCCGACATGATCAATATCGATTGGCAAGGCCCCGTCAAACAATCTACTAAGGCTGATATGGATAACAACGTCATGGTTAAGTCATATCCCATATAGCTCTCACCAAATAAGGCAAGCACCCCGTGTGCTTCCACGGCAAAAGCCATAAAGAAAGGGATGTTGATGTAACAGGTCAGCCTTGTTACCATATCAAACATCTTGAACATCTTTTCTTGCTCACCCATGGCGTGTAATTTGGAAAATACTGGCATCGCCATGAACGTGATAATGCCAGATACAAGTCCCGCTGCCGCGATAATCTGGGTAGAGATAGAGATAATCCCAACGATGGAAAACCCTTCATATGCTTCACCAACGATGACGTTACCTAAGGTTGTTTTGATGTTGTAACAGATATAAGTAGCGCAGAAGATCAATTGGCTCACTAATTCTGATTTAGAGAATTTAAATTTTGTTTTCCGGAAACTAATGACGAGAACGGGCACAACAAACACCAACATCCCGGCAATGTAGTAATAGATATACCAATCAACGAAGTTTTGAAGGCTGTTGGTGAAATAATGGACGCCAAACAAAATCAAAAAGAAGGCGTGTACATAAATGCCTGCGAATAACGGTTTTAATTCATTGTGGTTTAATCCAATGAAAAACGAATACACGAGTTCGGCGAATGCTAACAAAATAGCAAGGACGTAGATGCAAGAAATCAATAAAATGTTTTGTCCTAATTTATTCAACAGAAAGTAAGCGATGATGAAATAGAACGGCAAGATTATCGCCGAGGTGATTAAAATCAGAATGTAGTAACGGCTAATCTCTGCCTTCTTGTTTTCTGCGAATTGGATGCCTCGGATAATACGGTTTCTCGATCCGAATAAAAGGAAGACCAAAACGATGTTGGCGATGGAGACATAATATTGCACCTGGCCATAACGGTCAGATTCCAGGAATTTAGCAGCCAAGAAAGAAAAAACAAAGCCCAAGACAGCTGAGGCGACAGAAAAAAACAGCGAGAAGAGAAATTCTCGATTGTTCTTTTTTTGCGAAGTTGAAATATCGTTATGAACGTCTGCCATAGAAGGATTGAGGAAAACTAGATGTATAAATCATACCCTGTTTGGGAGATTTTTATTTTATCCCTGTATTTTTCGGGGTGCGCAAGTTTGTGTATGTCGTTCTGGTTGCCACGACAGCCCAGATAAAAACAATCGACCGGGCAAGAGAGAACTAATTTGCCAACCAGATTGGTGAAAGCCACCATTCGATATTCCTGCTCATATTGCCACGAAACGTATTTTGTAAACAAGACTTCCAGTTCATAAAGCAGCGTGGCAGTTTGTTCACCGAAACAAAGGGAATAGAGATAAAAGTCCATTTCCGAAGGGCGCTGTTTGGAATAATGAACTTTTCCGGCAAAGAAAATAATTGATGGGTCGTTTGGATAAGATTGCGCAGAATGAATTAAGTTTGCTTCGGAATATTGGAGACAAACACCGGTTTGGCTATCTCCATAATGAGCCCACATTAAAACATTTAGACAATCGTTTGTAAGAGAAAGGATTCTAGGCTCGCTGAAATTCCCTAAAGATATTCCTAACTCACTGTAGATCGGAAGATTTTTTTCGTTTAAGTACTTTAAAAAGTTGTTCTTGGCCTCCGTTGGATTTTTGGGCGAGGGGAGCTGATTCAACGAATACCAAAGTTGTGTATCCAAAAGAACATCTTTTACTTTTTTCCCTCTCTGGTGCTTGGCGTTATACAAAAGACAATAGCTCATCACCACTTCAGTAACATATCCATCACCAAACAAAAGGCCTTCAAAAGGATCATTTAGTTTAGAGGCCTGACAAAAGAAGAGTTCATCATTGTCAATAGCGTTTTTGGTATTTTTGTTAATCACCTTAAGCGTTTGTCCGCCAAGATCAACCTCGTCTAAGAATATTTTATACTTAAATAATGGTTGAGACTCGTCTTCGTCCTTAATCTTAAGACTTGGCGCCTCATCGATAAGATCTCTCAAATCGATATTTTTATCGAAGTCAAGCGTGTTTAGAGAAACGAAAATTACTTTATTTCCTTTCACAGGTTCGTATTGCCTCGGAGTCCCGGTTTCGAAAATAAAGATTTTCTCATATCCTGCTTCTAGCAGCTTACTAAGCTTTGTTTTCGTTGGTTTTGTGGTGAAAAGATAGTTCCCCTCTCTCCATTTTAACGTGAATGGGAAAATGGTTGTTTGATCGGAATCGACCGGAAGGACCGTTTCGAAGGAAAAATAAGACTTATCAGCAGAAAAGTCTGGGATATATTGATAAACACCTCGAATCAATTGAAGACGGACCTCGAATTGCGCTCGAGTTTTAACTTCTTCAAATGATTTCACGACAGACATAATTAATCCCTTTTAATTATTTTTTGAGGATTGCTCTTCAACATTCTCGTATATCGTATCCGGGTTTTCCGGATCGAATAATTCGCTGGCCCACATCAGGGTTACAGAATCCGTGTCACCAACCGTGGTGATGGAATGGGTATATCCTGGTGGGATGTCCACCACTTTCAAATCAGCTCCAGAACATTCATAAGTAATGACCTTGTCGGTGCCAACTTTCCTAAATTTAATAATACACGTACCACTTAAAACGAGATATTTCTCATTCTTGGTCATGTGGTAATGGTTGCCCTTGGTGATGCCTGGATGGCCAATATTGACGGAGACTTGTCCGAATTGTTGGGTTTTTAGGATCTCTGTAAACGAACCTCTATTATCGATATGTGGATTTAACGCATAAGCAAAGTCGTCTTCCTCGAGATAACTAAGATAAGTGGCATAAAGTTTCTTTTCGAAGCCTTCCTGCAAAGGAGTAGATAAATCTTTTCTCGATTCTTTGAATGAATGAAGTAAGTCTGCCACCTCTTGTAAGGTTTTCTTAGAATGGGGTTCCACATGCAAAATCTCTAGGGAGGCCTTTGGTTGCTCTTTGATGATTCTTAAGAATTCTTTGCAGATATCATCGATATAAACAAAATCAATCGCCGGGGCTTCAGAGTTGATTTGGATTGGTAAATCGTGGGATACGTTGTAGCACCACGTTGCAATCACTGAGTTGTAGTTTGGTCTGCACCATTTTCCGAAAACGTTATAGAGACGATAGACATAGACCGGGTTTCCTGTTTTTTCGGAATATTCAAAGATTTGATCTTCTGCCGCTTTTTTAGAACGGCCATAATCGTTATCTTTTTCTGCCTGAGTCGATGAGGAGAAGATCAACGGAATCTTTCTTCCCGCCTCTTCAATCAAAGATAAAAGTTTAACGGTGAAATTAACGTTCCCATCGATAAACTCTTCTGGCGTTAAAGGTCGATTGATACCGGCAAGATGAACGATGAAATCAGATACACGCACCCATTCTTTTAAAGAATCGAGACTGGAGTCAAGGTCATACTCAAAAACCTCATGTCCTGCGTTTTTTAACCACAGGCAGAGATTCCTTCCGATGAATCCTTTCGCACCAGTAACGAGTATCTTCATAACTTTTTAGTCGTGTTGTTTGACTGGGCCTCCAAATAATTCCAGTTTCTTTAATAATTTGCACATCCCATCGACATCCAATCTTCCGGTGTTGTGAGAGGTATAAGAATCACCGATATTCAATTTAACGTTGCCGACGGTGAAATAGAGATCATAGTTGAGATCTCTGTTGTCTGCGGCAACGCGGAAAAAATCACCCATATCTTCTGCACGCAGTAATTCTTCTTGGGTAACTAAAGTTTCATAAAGTTTCTCACCATGACGCGTGCCAATATATTCCACACCCGTCTTAGAACCAGTTAATTTAATCACGGCTTCTGCTAAGGTTTGAATCGTCGCAGCAGGAGCTTTTTGCACAAAGAGATCGCCTTGCTTACCGTGTTCGAAAGCATAGAGAACGAGATCTACGGCATCATCTAAGGTCATCATGAAACGTGTCATCTCAGGATTGGTGATGGTGATTGGTTTCCCCTCATGGATTTGTTGCAAGAATAACGGGATAACGGATCCCCTAGATGCCATAACATTGCCATAACGAGTCAAGCAAAGAACAGTATCGTTTTCGCCCATTTGACGGGAGCGGGCAATGACGTTTTTCTCCATTAAGGCTTTTGTCATGCCCATCGCGTTGATTGGATAAGCTGCTTTATCTGTCGAGAGGAAGATTGCTTTCTTAACGTGATGTTTCACGCAGGCCGTGATGACATTGTCAGAGCCAAGGACATTCGTCTTGACCGCTTCCATAGGGAAGAATTCGCAAGACGGAACTTGTTTTAGAGCAGCTGCGCTAAAGACATAATCAACGCCGGCAAAAGCGCCGGAGATAGCGTTATAGTCTCTCACATCTCCAATATAGAATTTAAGCTTCGGATTGTTATACGCCTTGCGCATATCATCCTGTTTCTTTTCGTCACGAGACAAAATGCGGATTTCTTTAATCCCTGTGTTTAAGAAACGGTCCACTACCGCGTGACCAAAAGAACCGGTGCCACCAGTAATGAGCAGTACTTTGTTGTCTAAGATTGATGCCATAGTAAAACTCTCTTTCGAATATTCGATACATTTACAATTATAAAGCAATATTTCTATATAGAAATAAAGAATTATGTTCGCTCGTTTTTTCTTTTTTGCTGGCAGCAATCTTCGGCTTGTTTGCCCTTTTTAATGATTTTATTTTAATTTTTTGCAATAATTCTGCAAAAATTTGATTTAGTTTCTATATATTAGTAAAATTAAATCGAGGAAATTAACAATGCTAATATCATTCAGTGTAAGCAATTATCGTTCCATCAAAAATAAAGCAACGTTGAGCTTTATTGGCAACGGAACCAACGACAACACCCAATATCCGGGTTACTTTGAGCGCGGGAAAGAGCGGGTTTTAAAAGGAATCGGTATCTTTGGGGCTAACGCATCTGGCAAAACAAACGTTTTAAAAGGGCTCGAAGCTTTGGTCCACACCGTCACCCATACGGCAAACATCACGCCAGAGAAAGAGTTGTCCTGGATTGTGCCTTTTGCTTTCTCCAAAACTAGCGTTACCGAACCAACATCCTTTGAAATCGTGTTTGAAGATAAGGGCATACGATATCGTTACGGACTAAAGGCCACCAAGAAGAAAATCGTTGAAGAATCGCTCTACTTTTCCCCTAAAGGCAGAAACATCCTGCTGTTTGAGAGAAAACGAACCGATGAAATCCACTTCCACAACGCTTACATCAACGAAAATGATGCAAGGCTAATTAAAGAGCGAAACCTTCCTAACAAACCGATTGTTACTTTTGGGGCACAATTCAATATGCCGGTTTTAAGTAACGTCTTCGTTTTTTTGGCAAATAAAATCTTTTTTACCAGCGGCGTTAATGATGCCTTTGAACCGGGAATTGGTTCGGCTATCACCAATCACCCAGACTATAGAAAATTCTTGGTCTCTCTTTTAAGAGCCGCCGATCTAAGCATTGACGACATTGATGTCGAAAGAGAACGGATGCGATTGCCAATTCCAAAGAAGTTTGATCCCAACAGCCCAGGAAATACCGAGTTTGAGTTAGCAGAGCAAGAAGTAAGCCATCTTAAAACGAAACACGTCAGCTCTGGGGAGACATACTTCCTGGGTGCTGAAGACGAATCGCTTGGCACCAAAAAGGTAATGGCTCACTCTGGGCCGTTATTCGATGCACTAAACAACGGGGTGGTCCTTGTCTTCGATGAGTTTGGATCCTCCTTGCACCCAGATGTGTCGAAGTTCTTGCTTTCTTTGTTTTTCAATCCGGAGACCAATTCGACTGGGGCTCAAATTCTTTTTGACACGCAAGAAACCAGCCTTTTAAATGAGATGCTCCTAAGACGAGATGAGATCTATATGACCGAGAAAGATTCCGAAAGCGATTCCACTTCGCTATTCCCCCTTTCCGATTTCTCTGTTCGCAAAAGCGAAAACATTGAACGAGGCTTTATCGGTGGGCGATATGTTAAGGCTCCCGATATAGATGATGGGGAAATTTCTCTATGACGCGCAAGCGTAAACCCATCTTTTTCGTTGCCTGCGAAGGCGCCCACAACAAAACCGAAAGTAACTACCTTCAACACTTTAAAAATAACAATGGCGTTTCGTTAAAAATCAAACCGACGTCTAACACCGCCCCCGAAACCATGCTAGATTATATCTACCACTATGCCCAGAACAACGGATATGAGAAACGCTCAGGCGACAAGATCTTCATGATCTGCGATATCGACACCAAAGAGAAACGCCATCGGTTGTGTCAGGACAATTTCCTCGCCCAAGCGAGAAAGAAAAACGTAACCGTTATCATGTCGAACCCTTCTTTTGAGGTTTGGTTCCTTGATCACTTCATCTTCACCTCTCGCTGTTTTTCTTCACAGAAAGAGATAATCCAGTGCCTGAAACAATACTTGCCTAAATATAAAAAGAGCGATGACGTGTATCCTTCATTGCCCCCTTGGACCATAGCTAAAAAGAACGCTATAAGACAATGGGCAAGCCCGCGTGATAACATCCCCGAATCGCCTGGAACAAACGTAGATGTGCTGTTAGACGCATTGGACATTGAGCGTAAATAATCTTTTGGAAAATAAATCCACTACAATAATTTCCGAAAGGAGTGTCACTCATATGAAACTCGCTGGACGTATCTTCTTATTAATTTCCGGCATTCTCTTCTTGGTTTGGGGAATCTGGAATATTATTTCCTTAATTCAAAAAGCTTCTAGCGTGCTGGCATCGGGAGATAGCTCTTTAGTTCTATCTTGGGTGATTTCTTTGGCATTGAACATTTTAGAAATCATCGCTGGTTTGGGAGGAATCTTCTATTTCATAGGGAAAGGGCCATTCAAAAGCTGGGTTGGCCCTTTGGCTATTATTACTCTAATTTTCTTTGTCCTCGACATCATCGTCGGCGGACTCTCTGGCTTATTCCAGTGGATCAGTGCCGCAGGGGGCGTGACAGCAATTATTTATTTCTTAGGTTGGATCTTTGCCAATAAGAAATAGAACATTTTCCCTTTTCTGAAGATTCCTTTTGCAAGTGATGAAAAATTTTAGTTAAATATACGGCTATGACTAGTACAGAAATCTTAACATCAATCTTCGGTTGGGCCGCCACAGCAATTCTTGTTGGCTCAACCATCTCTCAGGCTGTAAAGGCTCTGAGAACCAAAAACACGGCAGGCGTTTCTTTCTGGATGTTGGCCTTGGCCTTAACCAGCGGTGTCCTTTTTGTCACTTATGGTGTCTTGGCTTGCATCTTCACCTCGTTAATCGCCGGCGCCCCAATCGCGGTCGGAAACGGATTGTATCTTGTCTTCCAGTCGATGACTTTCGGAGTAAAGATTCATAACGTTAGAAAAGGTACCGAGAAATTTTAAAAGAAAAGGCACATTGTCACTTACCTTTATTATCAAAGTCTTAAGGATTCTAAAAAGGGATGCCATCGGAGCATCCCTTTTTTCTGTCCTCTAAAACAAAAGGCTCTCGATAGCGAGAGCCTAGTCTTGTTACAACCTTATTTCTTTTGGGCAGAGGCAAGTTTCTTGTTGAATTTGTCGATACGGCCATCGCTGGCGACGCTTCTCTGCTTGCCAGTATAGAACGGATGGCAGTTAGAGCAGGTTTCGACTTTGATTTCTTCCCCTAAAGTGGAACCAGTCTCGAAGGTAGCACCGCAGCTGATGCAGGTGACCTTGCAATGGTGATAGGTTGGATGTTTTCCTTGTTTCATTTTCTTCACTCCTTTCGCCTAGTTACTCAAACGATAACTAAGAGAGATACGGGAATAATCTTAACGAAAGGAAAACGAATAGGCAAGGAAAAAAATAACCTTTTCTAAAAGAAACGTTTTAACGTGAAGGATCAAGGATAGCCCTTAAAAGAATTTGCTTATCTTCAACGAGGGCTTCCTTGCTCAATTCACCTTTCAAATAAGGTCGGATTTCGTCCTGTTTTAACATAATAGGCATGCGTTTAAGGCGGATGGGAAGCGAAGGGACGGGTTCGCCGGTTAATAAAACAAAGCGATCTTTATCTACAAACCCAGCAAGATAAATCAAGGAAGAAGAGGATAAGGAATAGCTTAATCCGGAACTGGTCCTTTCGTGGTATAACGAGCAAGGGAAAACCGCTTTATGGAAACGATAGGCTTGAGAAAACATTTTCTTTTCGTCTACCGTTTCAACCCTGGCGTTAAGGATCATTTTCCCATCAAAGGAAGGCAGTCCAAAACGAAAAGGGGAGAGAGCAATTTTGCCTTGGTATTCAATCAAACCATAAGCAAGTTCATCCGAAAGGATATCTTCTGAAATCACGTCAACCGCGTGAATCCCAATGGATTGAAAGTCACTTTTCTTTTGCACAAACCAATGGCACATACTCCATCATTATAAAGAAAAGACCGACCACGTGGGTCGGTTTTTGATGTTGGATTCCTATTCTTTGGTAAGATCGACACGTTCGTCTTGCGGCTTGGTCCGGGCTTTTATTTCCTTCTCCTTCTTTTGTTCTTTTCGATAAAGAAGGAACATTACCAAACCATAAACGAATTCTCCCAAACAAATAATCATTGTTGGAATCATCGCAAAACAAAGGTAGCTTGGGTCATTACAAACAGTGTGGGAAGGAATTGCTAATAATCCATGGATCAGGATGAAAATGGAAACCCCCAAGCCAACGCCGAATAAAAAGACGCAAAGCAAAGAAGAGATATAACGGTCATTGCCTTGTGGTTTGCCTAATAGAGCAAATTGCGAAACTAACATTATGGCTAAACAAACGAGAGCATACATCAAAGGTTTGTAGACATTGCCTAGCAAATAGGCGTTTAGGTCCGCCCCAGAGTCAATATACATCGCCGTGGAAAGGACCACCATTTCATAGAAAAACCATGTGGCCGCGATCACAAATAAAACATAAGCGGCGATTTGGCGAATTATTTTTGCAGTTTCCATAATAAAAATCCTTGTTGCTAAACTATAAAACAATTTCTTCGCCAGGACGTACAACTAATTTTTTCGGGGTATGAATTTGTTTCACCACTTCTTCATCAAAATCCATTCCCACATGAGTATGCATCGGAATTGCATGTTTTGGGTTAATGGCTTCAATGGCTTTATCAAAATCCTCGGTATTCATCGTGTAAAAGCCATCGCAAGGTAGCAAGGCATAATCAATGCCAAGAGGGGAAAGGTTCCTCATTTCCGGAATGAAATCCGTATCGCCGGCATGATAGATTCGGATACGATCCACTTCGATGAGATATCCGACACATTCCTCACGAAGGTGGTGTGAGTTATATGCCGGAAGAGCCTGAACTTTGATTCCTCCTAAATCATAGGAGTTGTAAGTTCCTGTCGTTAAGGCTCTTACGCTGCGTAGGACTTTGGCCCCGTTTTTCATCGGAACAAGTTGAAGTTGGTTGTGGTCGTAATGCTCGTGGGTGATCAAAATCAGATCGGCTGGCACAGAGTAAGAAAACGGCTTTCCACCATAGGGATCAACGTAAATGACACGACCGTCGTTTGCAGTGATTCTCCATGAAGCGTGTCCCAGATAATATAAACGAGTCATAATTTACCTCCTTATAACCCTAATTGTTGATGCATGTAGCATTGTTTAAAGTCATCCGTCATATAGCGTTCAGGCAAGAAAAGAATTTGTTTTGAGATGGACGGGTTGAAGAGAAAAAGATTTAATCCGAGATGGAAGAAGGAAACTAACGCAAGTGGCCTCTGCAACTTACACAAATAGATTAAATGACCTTCAGTTAAAGACTGGGGGAGTTCTTCAAAAGGAGCATCACTTAAGGCTTCGTTGAGTTGATTTTTCAATAATTTTTCCCTGCGATTTCCTCCTGGCAAAAGAGAAAAATCTTGGAGTTTTGCAGCCGTTTTTTGGAAAATTGATGGATTTTCCATGATTTTTCTTTCTGGAGAAATCAATACCCAAGAAAACGGATCAACGTTGCCTTCCACATCCTGAGACCATTCTTTATAGACATAGCCATAAACGATCTGCCCCCGTTTGATTAATTTGTCTTTCTGGTAATAGGCTCTGGTCAAAAAACCACGAAGACGTTTCGGAAAAGTGTCCTTCTGAGCAATATAGCGAATTTCTTCTTTGCTCAAAAATTGTTGTCGTTCCTGAAATGACTTATTTTGTTTTTCCAAAAGCGAGTAATACTCCATGTTCATATTGTATAAGCTGATGTCTATTATTTAAAGTTTTTTCGACTAATGTCGAAAAATTTAATTAGTGAAGGTTTAAAACGACTGTGTTATCATAGCCGCAAACAGGGGGTATCTATGATTTCAAAGAAATTAGCCATTGATGTTTTGAATACTGCATTAGCCACTGGTGGCGACTATGCCGAAATTTATTTGGAAGAAGACGTTTCGGAAAGTGTCGGTCTAGAAAACGGAAAAGTGGAACGTGTTAGCCGTAATCTTTCTTATGGCTGTGGAATTCGTATCTTACAAGGAACCAATTCCGTTTATGGATATACATCCGACCTAACTCGTAAATCGTTAATAACGTTGGCAGATCAGTTGGGCCATCGTTTTTCTACCAAAAGAATCATCACGGTAAAAGATGTAAAAAACGAACGGGTGAAAATCATCAATAAAATGCATGATCATTTAACCGATGTTCCGATCGACGAAAAAATCAAATACATCAAGGGCGTGGATGAAATTACGAGGGGCGTGGATGAAAGAATCGTCCGTTGTGGTGTTGCTTTCGTCGATAACTACAAGAAGATTGAAATTTGGAACGCTGAAGGAGACACAGCTCATCACTATAAGAGTTCTGAAGAACGGGGAAGACTTGCGATTTCGGCGATTGCCAAAGATGGCGACAATATTCAAAGTGCTTTTTCCGGTCCTGGCAGATGCGCCAGTTGGGAATGGTTTACCAATGTTCTTGATTGGAGAAAAGAAGCCAGACATGTTGGCGAAATTGCCATTCAAATGTTGAGTGCGAAAGAATGTCCTCAAGGAAAATTCACGGTAGTCATCACCAATGGTTGGGGCGGCGTGGTCTTCCATGAGGCCTGTGGTCATTCCTTAGAAGCTTCAGCAACCTCCAAACACTTGTCCGTTTTCTCTGATTCCTTGGGTAAACAAATCGCTAGCCCTATTGTATCCGCTTATGACGATGGGACTATTCCTAATGAATGGGGCTCGAATAATATTGATTCCGAAGGTCATAAAACCCAGAAAAATCAGCTAATTAAGAATGGCGTATGCACAAATTTCATGATCGATAAGTTAAATGGGAGGCGATTGGGCTTGCCCGCTAACGGAACTTCTAGAAGACAAAATTTCAAATATGAGCCGACATCTCGTATGTCAAACACTTATATCGAAAAAGGTAAAGATGATCCTGCTGATATCATCAAAGATACGAAACTTGGCATTTATGTTGCCAACTTCGGAGGGGGTTCAGTAGAACCTACAACCGGGAACTTCAATTTCTCTGCCAGCGAGGCTTATATCATCCGCGACGGGAAAATCTGCGAAATGGTCAAAGGCTGCACCTTAATCGGTTCTGGCAAGGAAGTGTTGATGAATATCGACCGCGTGGGCAACGATGTGGCTCTAGGCCAGGGAAACTGCGGGGCAGCATCTGGCTTAATCCCAGTCAATGTCGGTCAGCCAACCATCCGAATTCAAAACCTTACGGTCGGCGGAAGAGGAGGAAAATTAGAATGAACATCAAAAAATTCTTTGAAAAAGCAGCTGCGGCAGGGATTACTTCTTGTCAATTGCGCGTCAGTTCATCCACTTCAACCTCAATTTCTTTGTTTCACCATGAAATCGACTCCTATAGCATCGAAAACGATCAATCGTTAGTAGCCACCGGGGTCTACCAAGGCAAGGTTGGAATCTGCAACACCCAAAAGATCGACAACTCTTCCTTCGATTTCCTCATTCAAGGAATCATCAACAACGCATCAAAATCGGAAAAAACCGATAGCGTTGACATTTTCCCTGGTTCTCCAAAATATAAAAAGAAGAGTTTCTTTGCTAAAGAGTTAGCCGAAACGCCAATCACGGAAAAAATCGACTTGATCAAAGAAATTGAAAACGGTTTGTTTGCTTATAGCGATGAGATTTCTGATGTCCAAGGAGTTTCGTATAGCGAATCTTCTTCCACCGGGGCACTTTACAACTCTTATGGCTTGAAACTCAAGGCCAAGGATAATTATTTCTTTATTAGTGCCGGAGTCGTTGCCAAACGGGGAGACGAAGTAAAGACTGCGGGCGACTATGAATTTGGTACCGACATCAAAGCAATCGATAAGAAAGCTTTCGTAAATGGTATTTGCGAGCGCGCAATCAAACAATTTGGCGGAGTTCAATGTCCAGCAGGCAAATATCCAACCCTACTTGATCGCGATGTTTTTGGCAGCCTTTTGTCATACTTCTTGGCCGCCAATAGCGCAGATGAGGTTCAAAGAAAATCAAGTTTCCTCACCGGTCTCGAAGGCAAAAGGGTTGCGTCAAACAAAGTTACGATTGACGAAAAGCCATTGCTGAAAGGACCTCTCTACACTTATTACGATGCAGAAGGAGTCGCTAGAAGCAATAAGAGAGTAGTCAACCATGGCATCTTGTTGACTCACTTCTATAATCGCGAAACAGCCAAGAAGGCAGGACGCGAAACAACCGCAAACGGGTCCTATGGAGCAGGCAAGATTGGAATCGGCACTACAAACATAATTGTAAAGCCCTCAAAATTGCCTCTAGAGAGTCTAATTAAAGACATCAAAGAGGGTGTCTATATTACTGAGGTTGCAGGCTTAGGGACTGGTATGAATGTTAATTCCGGGGATTTCAGCTGCCAAGCTCAAGGCTATATGATTCGGGATGGCAAAATTGCCGAACCATTAGATCTCATAACTCTGGCCGGCAACGTTCTAAAGATGTTACGTAACGTCAAAGGCTTTGACGACCGATTCAGATTGCAGATTGGAGTATCCTGCTCCGATGCCTTAATTAAAGAGATGTCTATCGGCGGAAAAAATTAACTCAATGATTGACCTCTCAGCCCGTGGATTTTCACGGGCTTTTTCTTTAGTCAATTTGTTTTTACTAGAGGTGAAACCTTCATCATATTTAAAACAAAAATAAGAACCCCTGTTTCGTCATAAGAGAGACCAGCCGCAAAGTTTTTTATCCTTATTGATAGAAAAGAGCAAATCTAGCGAGATTATTACGTTTTCTTTCAAAAATTGTTCCTAATTTAAAAAATATTCTTTCGATGGCATCTTTTATTTAAGACTTTTTAAGTTATCTTTTTACCTTTTTTTCTGGTTGTGATATAATTCGATTGTGCAAAGTAAATTATTCTTAACTATCACAAAAAAATTTGAGCCTTCAGAACTGTTCTTCCTGTCTGATATTCATGACAAAAACATGACCGATGCAGCCGTTAAAGAAGAACTCCTTAGACTAACCAAATCGGGAGATCTAGCGCGTTATTCCTATGGGGTTTATTACATCCCAGGCAAAGATTCTCCCAGCGCTTTAAAAGCCATTGAATTGAGATACATCCAAAAAGGGAACGATATCTATGGTTTTTACACAGGGGACAATTTCATCAACGCACTCAAAGGTAAAAAGATTTCCCTTGACGACAAAATTGAGATCATGACGAACCGTGCCACCTCTGGCAAAAAGAACGTTTATATGTTTGAAAAGAGGTTCACTTTGAGAAAGCCCTATTACAAAATCGACCGTTATAACATGACGACAAACGCTTTCTTAAGCTATATCGCTATGACTCCTCTATCGGAAATTAAAAAGAATTATTCTATCCTCGCTAACTACGCAAGAAGAGAACATTTGTCGGCAAATGACGTCATGGACATGGCGGAACACTTCCCTGCGAAAACCGCTTCCAAATTATTGTCCAGTGATCTTTACAGATCGCTTTGGAAACATTAAAGATAAACCAGGCTGTTAAGCTCCGTTAAAGGCACCTTTTCCCCTTTATATAACGGAGCTTTTTTATTTCTATTTAGATTCTTAAAATCTTTACAATTCTATTTTTTGTATTTTTAGATAAACAAATCTTAGTTCATCTAATGAATTCCAATTTTGGATGATTCGAATCCAGCGAAAAACAAAGGAAAAATGTACCTCATTTTTTAGTCAATTAACATTTAGTTTATTTTAGTCAATATATCTAAATTTTTTAGAAGCTTTTTTATTTTGATATTCGTTATGTTTTGACTTCAAGCGAGTTCGTTAATCTTCATGCTTTTTTTGAAAGAAAACATCATGTGGGCGGCAATTCTCCCTACTTCAACCCTCCCACAAACATAGTCTCTTCTGAACGTTTATTCACTAAAGGCAGGGTTTTGGAAGACAAAGAAAAGGCCTCCCGCTAAAGGAAGGCCTCGGTTAAATGATTTATTTCGATGATTCGCTCTCTTCGTTTGGGGCTTCTTCATTTGTTTCTTGAACCGGTTTATCGCCAATCGAATAGTCGCTGAAATCCCAATCCGGGTGAGCGGCAATAACCTTGGCTAGCGATTCTTTGATGAGGCTTTCTTCTACCGCCTTTTTATCTTCCCCAGATCCTTTGATGGCTTTGTCTACCCGACTTAATGCCGCTTTGGTTTCCCCTTCAGATTCATCAATTAGGCCAGAAATCAACAAATAAGCCCTGACAGAGGGAGCAGTAGTTAAATCTGCGATGAATTTTTTCACTTCCAAAGGCAAATCGATGTAGAACTGTTTCGTGGTTTCCAAATCCTCTTTGAGCAATTTAATCGATAATTTCTGAGCCATCGCGGTGTTATAGACGCGGCCAGAAACCTTATCTTTGCAGCGAATCGTCAATTCGTTTATTTCCAGTGCCTTGACATAATCTTTTTCCGCTAAGGCTTTGTAAATGCTAACTTGGTTCAGAGAATTGGTGAAATCCGTGACTTCTTGATAAACAGGAACGTCAGGTGCTGGTTCCCCAAGAAGCATCTTTTCTTGGGCAACAAGGAGATTGTTATAAGCTTCGACATTGGTTTTGCTATTAAGGATGGTCATTAAGTATCCATCATTTTTGCTGTCCAAGGCGGCTGGGAAAATATTATAGAGATTGATTAACCCGACAATCACCAAAACAACCAAACCGACCACATAGGCGGTATGCCACGCCCCTTGATCGCCACGTTTAGCCATTCCCAATGAGATCAACGCCACGCATGCAGCGGCTTCAAGCAAGAGGAAAATCAAAGGGAAATAGATGGAAGGACGAGGATTTGAGGTTTTGACGTCTTTTGGAGTCATTGCCGTTTCCCCGGTGATGCCATCGAAGGAGAAGGCAAAACCAAAATGGAACTTCTTGTCTTTGGCTTTTTTGAATTGAAAGCCGAGGATGTTGACTTTGGTAATTTCATAACGTCCCACTTTAGCGCCGATGATATGTCCTAATTCCAAAAGAATGGCAGCCAAAATGATTGCCCCAAAAACGGCAAGGACGACCAAAAGAATGCCATTGATTGGCAAAGCGCTTGCATATTCAGACGTAAGCGCAGGTCTAAGCATGCCGAACCCCACTCCGGCAGCAACGCCAAGCATCAGGATGTATACAATCCACCCCATTGCATCGTTTTTCTTCATAAAATAAGCCTCCTATGAATCAATTACAGGCAAAGACGATAAACAGATTCGATGTCTTTTGCCTCTAGTGGTTGGGGGTAATGACCAATCACACGTGTACCATTACCACTTGCTAGTTTGACAATAGAAGGAATGTCTGATTCTTTAATGCCAAGCTCTTTTAATGTTGTTGGCATCCCAAGAGAAAGGTAGAACTTTCGCATCTCGGTAATGCCTATTATAGCCGCTTTTTCGTCGTTTTGTTCATGAACATCAAAGACGACGCGCGCAAAGCGGGCAAATTTAGGATAATCCAGATGGCAAATGAACTTTGCCCAACCTAAATAAAGTACACCAATCCCAGCCCCATGGGTCACTTTCGGATCATAGGCAGAGACAGCGTGTTCTAATGGGTGAATGTACCATGCGTCTCTATATTTCCCGATATGCGTCAAATCATTATGCGCCAAGGAAGAGGCAAGCATGATTTGGGCTCTAGCGTCATAATCAAAAGGATCTGTGAGAAGTTTCCTTGCCGCCACAACGACATTCCTGCAAAGAGACAAAGCAAAATCATCACAAAGTTGATTGTCGTCTGATTGGGAAAAATATCGCTCCATGGAATGCATCATCATATCGATAATCCCCGCGCCAACCTGATATTTGGGGGCTGAATAAGTGAGTTCTGGATCTTCGATGGCAAAAAGGCAACGATGAGTCTCGGAATTATATCCTCCCTTGAAATGGTTTTGGTAGTCTGAAATCACGCACGAGGAAGACGTTTCTGAACCTGCCGACGCCAAAGTCAGAATGCATCCCAACGGCAACGCTTTAACAGGTTTGGCTTTCTGCTTGTTAAAATCCAAGGGATCGCCATCATAATAAAAATTATCCGCGATGGATTTAGACACGTCGATGACAGACCCTCCTCCTACGGCAAGAATAAAGTCAACCGGCTCTTTACGGATTAATTCCAATCCTTTCGTCACGAAAGAAACATCTGGATTCGATGTGACACCACCCAACTCAATAAATTCGATGCCTTCTTCTTTTAATTTGGCAACCACCGTCTCATAAAGTCCGTTGGATTTAATCGATCCTCCTCCATAAACGAAAAGAATCTTTTGATAGCCATATTCTTTGATGATTTTCCCTACCAACTCCTCCTTTTTCCGCCCAAAAATAAGACGGGTGGGGAGGGTCATATCAAAATCAATCATCTCTTTTTCTCCTCTTTTGCCAAGACGAGGAAAGATGGGTACAAAACAGTCACGGCTGCACTGATATAGCGTCTTAAAGCACGATCCAATTTCGTGGCAGTCATATCCTGCGATTTGAATAAAAATCCAAACTCTTGAGACACGTTGTTCGCAAACCTTCTTGCCACGTTACGGTAATTGGCTTTTGTGATTCCAGTCCCTGAATGAGGAGAATACATGGCAACCATCTTGGTAATGATCTTGTTATAAAAGAAGTCATTGACCAAATCAGAGCCGGCAGAAAGGTAGGAAGAACGGAGAAAACCAAAATTCTTAATCGCATATTCAAGAAGGCATTTCAAAGTTTCTTCGATATCTCCGGCTTTCGATAATCCAGGCACTTCCTCATTTAAAAAGATCGAAGCCAGAAGGTCGTAGATGTCTTGATAATGGTAATAGAAAGTTTGTCTATGGCAATTGAGCTTCTCACAGAGAGTAGTGACATTAATGTCGCTTAAGGGCTTAGTTAGCATCATCTCTCTGAGAGCTAGTTTAAACCGCGCTTCAGTGGTCATAATTTGCTCTCCTTCTTCAACGCGGCATATTCCACCGCGATTTGGGCGCCGAGTTTGGCGTTGTTCAAAACCAAGGCAATGTTGGTATCTAAACTCTTGCCGCCGGTGACTTCAGCGATTCTGGCCAACAAAAATGGGGTGATGTCCTTTCCTTTGATCCCTTTGTCATCACATTCTTTGACGGCCGCATCTATGATGTGGTCGATGTATTCATGCGATAAAGCGTATTTTTCAGGAACAGGATTGGAGATCAAGATTCCGCCAGATAAGCCAAAATCACGTCTCGCTTTGATAATTTCAGCCGCCTCTTTGGGACTGTTAAAAACCACATCCACCGGTTTTCCGGAATCTCGGCAATAAAAATTGGCAAATCCTTTTTCTTGGTAAGACATGACCGTGACCCCTTGAGTTTCTAAGACTTCGAGGGTTTTGTCGATATCTAAGATCGCTTTGCATCCAGCGCAAACCACAGTAATTGGATTTTCGCCAATCTCATAAAGATCGCGTGACACGTCCATCGTGGCTTCAGCACCGCGATGCACTCCCCCAATGCCACCCGTGACAAAGACTTCAATGCCAGCGGCCTTAGCCATCAAGATGGTCGCGCTCACTGTCGTTGCGCCCCATTTCTTTTCGGCGATGACAATCGGCAAATCGCGTTTGGAAACCTTGGCGATGCCTTTTCTTTTCCCAAATTCTTCAATCATTGCCGGAGTCATGCCAATGATTGGCTCCCCATCGATGATCCCCATCGTGGCAGGAACCGCACCATTGTCGCGAACCGTTTTTTCCACGCTCAATGCCGTTTGAACATTTCTAGGATAAGGCATACCATGCGAGATGATGGTGCTCTCTAAGGCGACAACGGGTCTGCCTTCCTCTAACGCTTTCTTTACTTCTGGATTAATTTTCATCGTGATTCTCCTTTCCATTTTCCTTAATGGTGAGTTTTCTCCCCAAAAAATCGATAACGAAATATAAGCCAATCAAATTCATTAACATCAATCCGACCATAAGCCAGTGTTGCCATGTCATGCAGTGATAATCTAGATCGAATATACCAATCGCGCTTCCATCCGCCTCTTTTGTGAGAAGAAGACGGACCAACGTCGTTCCATAAAAATAATCCAAGATAAAAAGGGCGACGCCGCTTGCCAGCAAAAGTCCAAAAACGATGCCACGGTATGTGTCGAATTTCCAACATACGCGACCTAGCAAACAGAAACTAAGGCCCGTAAAACAGAAGATGGAAACCACCTTGGCTTGTTCCAAACTCATAAAATCTGGTGAGATCTTGTAAGCACAATAAGCAATCACAACTGCCAGAATTTGCACAAAGCCACCAGGCAAGGCTTTCCGTAAAACGTTATGCATGAAGGAATCTTTAATTCGATCGTTGGTTCGCTGCAAAGCAAGGAAAAAGCCCGCTCCGCCGATGGTGACAATTTCCCAGACGTAGAGATTTCTTGGGGTGAATGGATAAGAGATGCCGCCTAAAATCTGAGAAATCATAAATCCCAGGGACAAGGTGATAGCAAATACCGTTTTTGCCAAGAA
>CADBIO010000004.1 GCA_902794835.1 uncultured Erysipelotrichaceae bacterium | reverse complement strand
TTTTCTTTATCCGATAACAAGTCTTCCACTTTTATATCAAGAGCAGCTGCTATCTTTTCAAGATTTTCTTGAGTAGGAAAAACACTGCCACTTTCATACTTGGTGATAAGCGTTCTTGAAACATATATTTTGGTGGCAAGATCTTCTTGCGATAGCCCTGCTTCTTTACGGTATTGCTTTATTTTTTCATTTAATTCCATATTTATCGGATTGTTAATCTCATTGTACACTGACAGAAATGCTTATATTTCCAATTTTCTTAGGATCGTCTTGAAAATAATTAGAACAAGAGATTGTGTATGCTCCTTTTTGCCAATAAGGAGCAACACCTGAACAACGTTCACATTTTAATGTCCACCCTTTTATTTGAAGTTTTATATTTAATGCTTCTCTATAATCACCCACTCCGACATTATAAATTTTTATACGAGAATCACTAAAATTTACACTTGTCACCTGCCAAGAATCACTTTCGTTTGTTGAATGTCTTTCAATAGTATAAACAACAAATACTTCTGGTAATTTTGTAAAATATGTATCGCCACTATTAGCTATATAATGACTATCCAAATATTTATATTGTTCTATGTCCATGAATTTATAGTAATTAAGTAATGTTAATGATGAAAAATCATATTGTGTAACATCATCTAAAAGCCATAAATCTAGTTTAATGTTCTTAGGCTTAGAAATGCCATCGTTATGACACGAAGGTAGAAGCAATAGCAAAATAAATAAAGGTACTAGTTTCTTTTTCATGTTTTTAGATTAAAACAACTAATGTCAAACTCTATGTGAATTAATGTGAAAATTAAAAAAACAGTACCGAATTGTGTCAGCACTGTTGTATACACTTGAGGGCAGATTGCATAAGTGATACTAATACCATCTAAAAGTTGGGTTGTATTCACCACAAGCGATACATTTTTAGCGTATCTTGGGATGGATTAAGTCATAGAGAATAAATGATTTTAGAAATGATAGCTCTTAATTTATCATTATTCCCATTAACACTTTCAAAACTAGCAACAATATTCTCTTCAGCACTGATTTTAGACCAGTCAAAGCCATATCCGCTTTTAAGACCAATATATCTAATAAATTCTCTTTGGGTTCTACCATTGCCTTCTCTAAAAGGATGAAGAGCATTTATATCCGCTAAAAGATTAGTGACACAGCCAATGAAATCTTCTTTTGGAATACCTTGAAAATAATTATCCCTTTTTAAATTAGTAAAAATGTCTTTAGCGTAGGATTCGATGTATTGTGGAAGGCAAAACAAATTACCCTTTGCAATCGCAACAGTCCTTACTTTGCCTGCCCAAAAGAATAAATCTTGGAACAAATAAAAATGAATCGCTTTCAAGTGCTCAAAATCTAGGTTGCCATCTATTGGTTTATTCAATAATTCGGATTGTCTCAAGCCACTATAAAGACGTTCGACCTTATAAAAGGTTTCCTCGTCTTGTATATTTAGTTTATTTATTAAAACATCACTGTCTCGATAACAGTAGATGCCCTTTTCGTCTAAATAAGAATATTTATATTTATCCATTAATTCCTAAACTGGCGTTGAACTGTCTAAAAGCCTCTTCCCTAGTAATTTCTCCATCAATAACTTTAGATATTAATTCAATATCAAAATCACTTAATGGCATGCCTTCTAACGACATAGTTGCATTAACATCTTTGATTATTTTTTCAGCTTTTTTACTCACGGATTCATTATACATTATCATTCAAATATAATCATTATTTCTTTAATTTAAAAACTAAAAAACAGTACCGATTTACGATACTATAATAAGCTTTGGCCTTTTTGGACTATTTTGATACATCCGGACACTTTTGCTAAAATCCGGACACGGACTTCCTACCAGAATTTAGGCCTTTTGCTATACGCTTCGTTGTACTTTTTGATAAATAGTTCGTCATCACAAAAACTCAGAATATCATTAGTAATTGGCTTGCTTGGTTCAAATTTTAATACGGACCCATTCTGATACGAAATGATTATCCTAACGTATTTATATCCCGATGGGTTTGGATCGAATTTTGGTAAAACCTTAAGCTTGATATCAACGGTGTCTTCCCATTTAAAACAAACATAATTCCCATGAATTTTTTTATGGATGCCTTCCTTATTGAATTTTAAAGGTTTATTCCAAAGAAAAAAGAAAGATAAAACAAACGATATAAAATCGACACCAAATAGAAATAGCAAGATTGTTGGAGCGATTATTCTTGCTGCGCCTTCAAGTTTAAAAATCAGTATAATCCCTGGCATAAGAAACACTAATGAAGTCCAAAATTGGAGAATCGCAACCGACACAATTGGAAGGTGTTTAGTTTTTTCTTTCATAATCAATATTTTATCATATTAGGTTATCTTATTTTACATTTTTGACGGATTATGCTATTCACAGGCAGTCCGTATTTTAACGCTAGTCTTACTTCAAAATATTCGTATTGCCCTTTTGATATTAACTTATCTTTATAAAGCCTTTCGAAAAATACCATCGACGTCATATAATAATGAACTCTTTTTCTATATTCTTTTAATTCCATAAGCGCTCCTATGTATCTTCACTAATCACTCTGAAAACCAAGAAATGCAAATGATAATTATTTTAGGTCTAAGTTAGTTATTTAAGGTCTATGTTGTATCAATTAAGTAGTTTTATCCCAATTCAATTTTGATACAAAAACTATGAAAGTATTGATTTAATCAAAGAAAAAAGGCTAATACATTGAGTATCAGCCAAATTATATGCGATTGGTTGCGGGGGGCGGATTTGAACCACCGACCTCCAGGTTATGGGCCTGGCAAGCTACCACTGCTCTACCCCGCGATATGTGACGCTCGACTATAATATCCCTTTCTCGTAAAAGTGGCAAGTCTTTTCCTTAGAAAACCGATTTTAAAAAGGATTTTAGGCATCCAAGGACTAACAAAGTGGGCTTTTATGTTAAAATTCGTTTAATCGATGGAAAACGAAGAGAAGAAAGAAAAAAGCGAAGGGCTTCGTCAAGCCTTGGCGGAAATTAATAGGAAAAAAGACAAAAAGACCCGCAATGCCGCCATTATGGGGGCGATTATCATCATCGCCTTGACAGTGGCCGTCATTCTTTTGGTCGTCAATTTCACCGACTTAAAAACCATTCAGAACGTCTTTATCAGCATCGGTCAGAACAACAACTGGGCTTGGTTGCTTGTCGCTTTGGCGTTAATCATTGCCTTTTTATTGCTTTGGCCCCTATCTTTGTTAGCTTTCTCGAAAGCCTCGGGGATCGACAAGGTCGTCGGGAAAAGAAATCTATTCCGAATCGCGACCATCGAGCAGTTTTATAACAATGTCACTCCATTTGCCGTCGGCGGCCAACCGATGGAAGTTTATCTCATGAAGGAATGCGGGGCCGATACGAGCAAAGCCACCGGCGCTATTTTGGCTACCTTTGTCGTCCATGTGATGGCATCGAACTTCTTTGCTTTGATTGCCTTGTTTTTCTTTCCTTATTACATCCAAGGCCTTACCCAAGGAGGGATTGAAGGCCTGACGAACTGGATGAATCCAATCGCCTTTACGGTGGTGGCTGCCATTGGCTATTTCAATAATCTTTTGACTTTGGTGATCATGCTGCTGCTTGGGCTTTCTAAGAAAACGAGGAATCTTCTGGTGAAGATCTTGACGGGGGTTTCCCGATGGCCGGGGTTACGCAAATTCTTGCCCAAGCACATCCAGACTTTCGAAGATTATTGCGAACGCACGCAAATCGCCTTCAAAGAGATTTTCCAACATAAAGTGGCGTTCGTGAAAGCACTGTTATGTCGCCTTTTGGCGGATCTTTGTTATTATTCGATCCCTTTCTTCTTGCTTTTGGCCGTCGGGGTCGATTTTAATGGTCTTAATCCATTTTGGGTTTATCTTTTGGTGATGTTCGGCACTTCTTTTGCCATCACCGCGGTCGTTTGGGTCCCTACCCCAGGAACCACGGGTGGCATCGATTATGCCTTTGCCGTCGTGATGGCTTCTTTATCCGTCATTGGCTTCGGCGGCTCTTTGTTTGCCTCCGATACCGTCTGGGCCACTTCGCAAACCATTTCCCTGTTATGGCGTGGTTATACCTATTATTTCGTTATCATCTTAGGATTCATCGTTTCTTTGGCTCTAGAAATCTACCTCGCCAAAAAGCAGATGAAAGAGATCAATCGTTTGAAAGAAGAGGCATCTGTCCTCTCTCGGGAAAAAGAAAAAGAGCCTCAGGATTCCTCTGAAGCTCAATGATTCTCGCGTTAAATCCGTGATTTTGACGTGGCGATCACGTAATGGAATAATTCCACGCCGGCTTCAACCGTCTCTTCGATATTCCATTCACAATGTCCGCAGAAATAATCCAAAAATTGAACAGCGATGCCAATCATGCCCGTATAAAGACGAATTTTGGTCCTCTTGTCATGAATGATATCCGCGAATACGTAATTGACAAGATCTTTCGAAAGATATTCGACATCGCGGTAAACCCAACTAGAGATGTCCAGCGATCCCGGTGGGACCGTTTTCGATTGTTCCTTCAGCTGGATCGCAAGCCTTCTAAAGAAGACGGAAATCGCGTCTTCCTCGTTTTTGCAACCATCCCAGAACGAATACAGGGTCTTCAGAGTGTGGCGTTCGATGAATTTGACCACATCTTCGACCGACTTGAAATGGTTGTAGAAGGTGCCGCGATTAATATCTGCGCGTTTGACGATGCTGCTGACGGAAATCCGTTCGACACGCTTACCCGTTTTCGCCTCTTCTAAGAACGCTTCGATGATCGCTCTTTCGCTGCGGATGGAGTTGGCGTATCTTTTCCTTTTAGTGCCTGCCATATGCATTCCTCCTTACGTGATTTTATTCATATGGCATCTTTTTATTCAAGCAATTTACTTAAAAAATAAATATTTTTTAATTCATTTTGGACAAGCATTCAATGAATGTCCACCTTTGAGAATGAATTTTATCCTATTGATTTAGGCGCGCACACGAGGAAAAAATTCGGCAATAAAACCCCCTACCAGAGAAAGGCATCTTCCCATAAAATAAGGAAAAGAAAAGAGGGCGGGAAGATGAGATATTGCGTCAAATGCGGAACCAAAGTCGAGGACGATGTTAAAATTTGCCCCCAATGCGGGACGGCAATTGAATACACCAGTGGGCATCATTCTGATGAAGCCGAGCCATATAATGTGAATCAAGGAAGCACTTATGATGCCGTTATCAAGACTTTTATGTGCGTGATGACGGTGCTCCAAGGGCTTATCTTGCTCCCTTTGCTTTGGTGCATCCCAATGACAGCCACCGCCAGCAAGAGATTAGAACATGGCGAAAGAATAGGGATCGGATTCAAAATCTGCATCTTCTTCTTTGTCTCTCGCGTGGCAGGGATTCTTCTTTTTGCAAGGCGGTCTCCCGAAGAATAATTTCTCGAAAAGACACCTAAAATCTATCCATCTGCCCCGTCTACCATTAGGATGGGGCATTTTTAAAAATGAAAAAGACGTCAAAAGACGTCAAATCAAGGTGTTTTTTCGTTTATTCTGGTGGGTTTTCTTCGACCCATTCCACGATATCTTTGATGGTTTCCTTCATCTCTCGTGGATGATAGCCTAGTTCGCGTTCTGCCTTAGCGTGAGAAAGATAGGTGTTTTTGCCAATCATTTTCATCGAATGGGCGGTGACTTGTGGCTTTTGGTGATGAAGTTTGGCTTGGATGCTAAGGAATGGCGTGGAAAGGATCACCACCCATCTCGGGATCACATGCCGAATTTTCTTTTGCCCAGTGATCTCAGAGACCATGTCCAGCAAAGTCACGATATCATAATGGGAGTTGCTTAGGATATAGCTTTCATTCTTTTTGCCCTTCTTTAAAATGGCAATCACCCCTTTCGCGACATCGCGGACATCCACCATGTCATATCCGCCGGACATGGCGCTATGTAATTTCCCAATCCGATATTGATAAATCATCCGGTTCATGCGGGCGCCATAGAAATCATTCGGGCCCAGAATCCCCGAAGGCAAAGCCAAAGAAGCGTTGATCTTGCCCTTGCAGGCGTTCAAGACATAGGCGCTGGCGATGGTTTTTGTTTTTCCATAGCAGCCTTTGATCTTTTTCTCATCATACACTTTGATATCTTCGATGATTTGCTTTCCTTTTTTCGGAATCGTGTCCGTGGAGCTCACATAAACATATTTATGGACTTTATGACGGATGGCCGCATCGGTGATATTTTTCGTCCCATTGACGTTCACGTCGTAAACGCGTTGGTCTTTTTTCTTGACGAGGGTGATTAAAGCAGCGCAGTGGATAAGATAGACTTCTTTCTCTTTTGTGCCTTCAAAGAGGGCCTCCACCTCTTCTTCATTCCGAATGTCCCCATAATAGATTTTGAGATTCTCAGGGCGTGGGAAACGGTCAAGAAAAAGTTTGTTGTCACCTTTCAAAACAAGGCCTCGCACTTTCTCGCCCTTCTCTAATAACAAAGAGGCGACATTGCGACCTAAATGACCGGTGATGCCGGTGATAAGGAAGATCTTTTCTTTTCCCATGCTAACCTTATTATCAATGACTTTTTTCTGAAAGACAAGACTAGTTAAAAAAGTTATTTTTTATCACGTTTTTTGTTCAAAATAATCGTCATACATTTTGAATGGTTGACTATATTTTGTCTTGTTTTTTATTTTCAAGATAAGTTTTTCAAAGCCCTTATGCCCCCCATAGAGACGAAAAAGAATCAAGGAAGATGACTTGTTTCGCGAAAAAGAAGGATGCCGATTTTCAAAACGAGCTTTTTTCCTTTTTACCGCCGATGGAATCTAGGATTTTTCTCCTGCTTTCGGCCTGAATCCCCTAGAAAAGCCCCCCATTAGCCTTTTGAGGATGAACTTCCCCCTTGGGAAAGGGGGCTTTAAGAGATTTCATTTTCGACGATGACGCTGCTTTTTTTATCGATGGCAACCAAATTCGAGGCATAATCCAGAAGAGACCTTTTCTCAGGGGTCAACAAACAAAGGATGGCATTGACAAGCAAAGGGATGCCAAAGAAATAAACGGAGACCGCATTCAGCATGACGACAGTCAACGCGCGGATGATTTTATGACGCCATTTCACCCGGTATCCATCCGAATCCGTGAAGCAGATTCCCAAAAGGTGCATGAAAGCACTCTCTCCGTTTCGATTGAATAAGATCGGCAAAGAAAGAAACAAGAAAGAAGAGAAAGCCACGCAAAGCAAAATCTCCACTCTTTCAATCGCCTCTAGCTCATTGACGATGGATTGGAATCTTTCCTCTTTGGTGAACTCGCTTAATGCCAGAGGATAAACCCCTTCTTTGGGGTCCATGAAAAAATTCTTGACCGCACGAAGATATTCTTCTTTTTCTTCTTTCCTCACCTTCTTTTGAGAAGAGACGTCCCTTACTTCGTCCAAAAGAAGGTAATGCGAATAATCCTCCGTGAGAGAAGAGACCGAGAAGATGGCATTTTGGAGACTGTCAGGGTCAAAAAGCATGTAATGGGTGTTGAAATAGGTCTCCGTTTTCTCCTCTCCTGAAGCAAAAGAGAAATAATAATCCCTGATTTTGACGATGAAACGCTGATATTCTTCTTCCTCTTCCTCGCGATAAGAAAGCGCGGATATCTCCAGATAATTCCCATCATCGTCTTTATGGATGAGGAAAAGGCCGGATTCTTCCTGAAGACGATATTGCGCCAAGCGGTGATTAAGATTATGGAATCCAATATCAAGGGCCCCATTGACTAGCAACAAGAAAAAAGCGATGGCCAGCAAGAGCGTTGCCGAGACATCCAAAAACGCGGCTAAAATCCGCTTGGATAAGGGGGCCTGAAAGATCGCTTCCTCCATATTCAAAGTATCGTTTTCTCGCTTAATTTGTCGAAAAGATGGACCTTATCCATATCGAAAACAAAATCGATACGGTCGCCGGAATGAACTTTTTTGTTGGCGGATACTTTGCAAATCAGATCGATCTGTTGATAATCGGCGTGGATGTAATATTCGTTTCCCAACAGCTCGCTTACGGTGGCGATTAAGCCTAGAGAAGGACCGGGATTAAGAAGACGTTCTTTTTCCTCTGCATAATGGATATCGTCTGGCCTTACGCCGATATCCACTTCAAATCCTGTTTTCGAATATTCTTCATATCGTTCGATCAACTCATCGATTTCGCCGATTTTTTGTTGTTTCACCTCGTCGTAAGTCGGAAGCTTGTTTTTCTTAAATAAGCTCTTAAGGCTGAATTTGTTCGCGCCTTTCAAAACAGCTCTCGATATTGTCCGATGTGCTTTGACGGCGCTGTCAAAATCGCTGTATCCTGTCTCTTTTTCCCCTCTTTTTCCATTCCCGTTCTGCTTCAAAGATTCTTTCTCCTCTTTCGTCATCTGATGCGGAGACAATTGAACTTCCTGATCGATGGTTTCTATCCTTTTTCTTAGATTGGCGATCTCCTTTTCAAAGAATTCTTTGATTTTCTTTCTCTTCTCTTTGTCCATCTTATAAAGGTTGCCTCCCCCCAAATCCAGCGTCCCCTTCTGGATATCGTAATAGCCAGGGTAAATATTCATCGCCGGGGTGCCGATGAAGGAGGCGACGAATTTGTTTTCCGGGCAGGCGAAAATCTCTTCTGGGGTGCCGATTTGCTGAACGAACCCCTTATTCATGACGACGATTTTAGTGGCCATGGTCATGGCTTCCACCTGATCGTGGGTGACATAAATCGAAGTCGTCTGGAGGAGCTGATGAAGCTTGATGATCTCACTTCTCATCTTGACCCTCAATTTGGCGTCCAAATTGGAAAGAGGCTCGTCCATTAAGAAAATCTTGGCGTCCCTGACGATGGCTCTGCCAAGGGCAACGCGTTGCATCTGACCGCCGGAAAGTTGTTTTGGCTTGCGGTCTAATAATTGGCTTAAATCCAATATGCTCGCCGCTTTTCTGACTTTTTTATCGATTTCTTCCTTCCCATAATGCCTCATCTTCAGGCCGAATGCCATATTGTCATAAACCGACATATGGGGATATAAGGCATAGTTCTGGAAGACCATCGCGATATCCCTTTCTTTGGGAGAAAGATTGTTGGAATAAACCTGATCGATATATAAATCCCCTGCCGTGATATCTTCTAAGCCGGCGATCATTCTAAGGGTCGTGGATTTGCCACATCCAGAAGGCCCGACGAAAACGACGAACTCCCGTGGTTTGATGTCTAAATTGAAATCATAGACGGCTTGAAAGCCGTTGGGATAGACTTTGTTGATGTTCTTCAGCGAGATGAAGGAATCGATTTTTGGATTTTTGAGTAACTGAAACCTGGTTTTGCTTTCTTCCATAAGGCGCTCCTTATTTTATTTTTTGTAAGCATTCTGGAATGCTTTCATTGATTTCCTTGATTTTCTCGGGCGGGATTTTGTTTTTCCGTTCATAAGTCATTAAGCCGTTTTTCTCCTGCTCCACGTCATAAAGCTGGGTGTAGCAATAACCGACGACGCATTTGGATTTCCGAATGGCGGAGTAGATTTTCTTGATTTCTTTCAAAAACGCCGAATCGTTGTTGGCGTTGCTATAACCCCAGCCATCCGTCTTCTCTTTTTTGAGACAAACCCCGCCGAATTCCGTAAGCATGATGGGGGTTTCTTTCTTCTCATACCCATCAAGGACGATTTTTCTTCCCCCAGGAACGCTTCGAAGCACGGCTTTCCGGTCTTTGAGAGAATCTAAAAATGTCCGATAGGTTTTCCCATCATCTTCTCCGCCATGCATGTAGTTATGGACAGAGATGATATCGGTTTCGGCAAGCTCCCAGCCATCATTTCCCACCACCAGACGCGATGGATCTAAGGATTTGCAAAGATAATACATCGCGTTTTGGAAATATTGTTGATCCTTTCGGCTCCCGCAATCGGGGATGCCCCAAGATTCATTGAGGGGGACGTAAACGAGAATCGAGGGAAAATTGTAATAATTCTCGATGATCTCATGCCATTCTTTTTGCATATACCCCATCAATCTGGGGCCAAATATCTGCCCTGAAGGGGATTCCAGCCAGGCAATAAATCCCAATTGATCGCAAAGATAGTAATAACAAGGGTCTTCGATTTTCTGATGCATCCTTCCCCCATTGAAGCCCATCGCTTTGGCTTGGAGGATATCCTCTTTAAGAGAAGAGACGCTAGGATAAGAAAGAATGCCATCCTTGAAATAGCCTTGAATCAAGACGAGTTTCTGATAATAAGGGCGATTGTTCAGATAAAAGATGCCCTTCTCCACATGGACTTTCCGCATCGCAAAATAAGTCTTGATGGTCTCGATTCTCTTCCCATTCTCGTCATAGGTTTTGATAATCAAATCATAAAGGGTAGGATGCTCGGGCGACCAACAATGGCTTTGGTCGTGGAGGGTGTATTCTTCGATTTTGTTTTCATCCCAAACCCGCAATTCGTGCTCGATTTCCTTCTTCTTACGGACATTGACGATAGTCTCTTTGAGGATGGTTTCTTTTCGAAAGCGGATTTCGTAAACGATTTTCCCGACGGGGGCGTGATAACGTTCTTTGCTTTTCAAAACGCCCCGATCGATATCGCTTAATAATTGGATGGATTCTAGGGATTGCCTTTCGAGAATCTCGAGATAGACATTCTTGTAGATGCCGCTGCACTTGCTATAGAAGATGCTTTCGCTTCTTTCTTTCCAATATTGTTTCCCCCGGGGGATGCTTTGATCTTCCATCGGGTCAAAACAATAGACGGTGATCTCGTTTTCCCCTGACTTTAATTTGTCACTGATTTCTCCTTGAAAAGGGCTAGAACCACCTTCATGGCTGAAAGCCAATTCCCCATTGACATAGATTTCCCCATAGAAATCCAGACCATGAAAGTGCAAGACATAACGTTTTTTAGGATCAAAAGAAAGTTTCAGCCTCCGATGGTACCAGATATGGTCGTGTTTCTCTTTCTTTTCGATGCCGCTTAATTTTGATTCATAAGGAAAAGGAACGGAAATCTTCAACGGGAAACGAGGATGGGAAAACCATTTCTCTTGATGCCCGACGTTTTCATCGTCGAAAGCAAAATCCCATAACCCATTGAGATTGAGAATCTGAGAATTCTTGACTAAATATGGCCTGACGTTTTCATTTCTAAGCATATAACACCACTATTTGATTCCAGAACGGGAAACCCCGTCGATGATATATTTTTGGGCGAAGCAATAGACAGCCATCACAGGAATGGCGCTAAGCACTGCCCCGGCTAAAGGAGAGACGTCCCCTGTCTTGGCTCCGGAAAGTTTGGCAAGACCGACTGGCAAAGTCAAAAGCTCAGGCTGGAAGAGCTGGACGCCAATGGACATCTGCTGAGGCCACATGAAATCATTCCAATTGCCCAAGAAAGCGAAGATCGCCGCCACGAAGATCGCCGATTTGCCCACAGGCAAAATCACGCGGAAAAAAATCTGAAAGTTGTTCGATCCATCGACTTTACAAGATTCGATGAGCTCTTTGGGGATATTCAAGAAGAACGAACGAATCAGAAACAGCCCAAAAACCCCGCCTAGGCCCGGGAAGATAAGGGAAAGGAAATAAGTCGCATCCGTCGCCCCCGCCCAACCGAAACTGTCCATCAGGTTATACATCGGGATGAAAGTGACAATACCCGGGACCATCATCGAGGCAAGGATGATATTGAAAATCAAATTCTTGAAACGGAAATCGACAAAAACCAAGGCATAGGCGGCAAAAGAGACAATGATAAGATAAAGGATTGTGGCAATCGAGGCCACGAGGAAAGAATTCAGAATCCAGCGAAGCACAGGATATTCCCCATTGAAAAGCAAATATTCATAATTTTGCCAGGTGAAATGTTCCGCTTCGGGGAAAAGCAATTCCGTGTCGGTATATAAATCTGGCTTAAAGGACGCCCCTAACGCCCAGATAATCGGGATAATCCAGACGGCGGCAAGCAAGGACAGACAAACGGTGGAAACGATCCTTCCGATCAAGATGCTTCTTTTCGTGGCCATAACTAGATTCCCCTCTCTTTCGTTTTCTTCTTGATTTCCCTCTTCTTGCGAGTGGTTTTGCTGCGGTCTTTGCTAAGCAATAGCTGAATGATCGAGATCACGACGATAATCAAAGAAAAGAGGATGCACATCGCATTGGCAACACCCGCCCCGCCGGTCCCGGCGCTAGGGTTGTTTTTGAATTGTAAGACCCTTTGGATAAACATCATCGTGGCATCCAATGGGCCTCCGTTGGTAATCAAAGCGGACTGACCATAGACGTTGAAAGAGGCGATGATCGTGGTAATCGTGCAAATCAAGATTTGATTGCCGATCTGAGGCAACGTGATATAGAAAACTTGCTTGAATTGGTTGCAACCATCCACGGAAGCGGCCTCGTAAAGAGATTTATCGACCTGTTTTAAGCCGGCATTAAGAATGACCATGTTGTTGCCTACCGTCCACCACAATGTCGTAAGGACCAAGACAACCCAGGCCGAAGTCACATCCGATTGGTAAGGGAAATTCCTAACCAACCCCATCGAGGAATTGAAAACATACCGAAAAATCAGACAGACGGTCGCAACGCTAAGGACATTGGGCAAGAAAAAGAGGGCCCGGAAGAAGCTTTCGCCCCATGGTTTCTTGTTTAGCAACAAGGCGATGATCAAAGGAATGACGATCAAAAACGGCACCGTCAAGGCGACAAATAGGACCGTATGGCCCAAACCGGTGGTGAACCATTGATGGGCCAAGGGGAAATCAGGGTTCTCGAAAAGAATATTCTGATAGTTCTGCCAACCAACGAAACGCATATCAGAGACGCTGTCGCCGAAATTCCAGAAAAAGAATGAATCAATGAACCCTCGAATCAAGGGGTATAAGAAAAACAGCGTAAAGAAAAACAGATAGGGGCCGAAGAAGAGGAAAACAGTCGAGTAACGCGAAAGCACGCTTCGCGTTTTGCTGCTCCTCTTCTGCGCCTCAATACGCTGCTCGAAAGTCAATTCTCGCATCCGATCCCCTTTTTCTAGGTTAATTGCCGCCTGAAATGTCCGACTTCACGAGAGAAATGCCTTCGCTATAATATTCGGCGATTTTCTCGCGAAGGGCTTCATCGCTAGGCATGCTATCGGCATTCAAGACAAAAGTGTTGACCCGTTGTGACGGAGAGAAGGCGGCATAGGTGTAACGATTGGCTTGCAAGCAACGGAATTTATCGATGCTGCCAAAACCATCCAAATGGGGGATCGCTAGATATTCCTCCGTCTCTCTAGCAGGCCGATAAGCGGCGATTTTGCCCGATTTCGCCCAATCGGCGGAATGTTCTAACATCCAGCTGATGAATTTCATCGAGGCTTGCTGTCTGGCGGTTTTTTCGCCACCCATATTATTCTTCGGCATCACGAAGATATGCCCATTGGTGTAGATATCGCCGGTATATTCGGGGTTGCTTTCCTCACAATACAAGGTAGAGGCAGGAATCACGCCCAATTCGAAATCCTGAGCGGTGCTATAACGGATCGCGTCACTTAAAAGCCAAATCCCATCGAGGCAGAAAAGGCTACGACCATTGAAGAATTCATTTAAATTGGTATCCACGGCCAGCTTGTTTTCGCTGATATGATCCTCAAAAATGAGTTGCCCGAAGGATTTGACGGCATGGAAGCACGCATCTTTGTAATAAAGGCCAGGCTGGGCAGGAACGACGGTGCCATCGCTTAATTTCTGTTCGGGGTCGAAACCATCTTCCCCTTCTACGACGATTTGCTTTCCACCCCAGTTGAAATAAGCGTTGATATAGGCATAAGTATCCGGATATCCAGTGGAAATCGGAAGACCCTTATAGCCTTTTTCGATGGCTTTTTTGGCGGCATGGACAATCTCGGCCCGATTGGTGGGCATCCCCAATCCCAATTCCGAAAGAATGGTTTTATTGACATAGATTCCTGCCATATGCATATCGAAAGGAATGCCATATTGGTGACCATCCAATCTCATATTCGCCCAGACTTGTTCAGGGAAATCCTCTCCATTTAAGCTGATTCTTGCCAACGACATGATGTCTTCTAGCTCTCGGAAGTATTTCGAAGTCCCCTCCTCGTTTTTCTGCCCTGCGAATTGCAACACACGCTCCGCATGAATCAGACAGACATCCGCATTCTTTTTATAGGAAGTCGTGGTCGGCAGATTGTCATAAAGATCGGCAGGCTGAACGGCGCTGGCGGCGACTTTGATTTGGCCGCTGAACTCTTGATTGAATTGATTGATTAAGGCGGTTAGATAGGAATTGTCGGTTCCTGTGATGACGTTAGAGAAAGTGATATTGACATTTTTGAAGGTGATTCCGGAATCATCGAAACTAATTTCTCCATCGTCATTTCCTCCGCATCCGGAAAGGGTAAGCAAGGCTGTGGTAATGATCAATAATGTTGTTTTTTTCATCGTTTTTCCTCCATATCGATTTCAAAAATCAGTTCTCCTCTCCGTTTCCGGCGGGTTTTAGGACTGGTGCGTTGAGGGTTTTGTGAAAAGATGGTTTGCGGCTCACGACATAAGGGAATCCGTTATCGTCCCATAAGAGTTTGTCCATGAACACCATCCTTCCTAAGGGGTTGTTCTTGTCGTATCCATGGTAGAACATCCACCAATCGTGATTGTCATCTTCTAGCAAGGACATATGGCCTGGGCCGGCGACATTCTGATCTCCTTTGATCACCAATTCGCCACGGTTTTCGCCTAACATATCGACCCCTTGGGAATCAAGGTATGGGCCAAAGAGGGACTTGCTTCGGGCCACTTTGACGTGATAGGTGGAATTGCTTCCGGCGCAACAGGTGCCTTGTGAGCCGAAATAGTAGAAATAATCGCCGATTTTCCGGATGTAGCTCCCTTCATAGGTGGCTCCGTTCCAATTCCCGACGATGCCGGCGATTAAAATCTTCTCTTTCCTGGCGGTTTCGGGATTTTTGAGGGCTGTCCCATCTTCATTTAGCTCAATGAGGAAAATCCCTCGGAAACTCCCCCACGCCATATAGATATGACCTCCTTCTTCAATGACGACAGGGTCGATGGAATTGGCGACTCCGATTTCTTCCCCCGTGAATATTTTTCCTTTGTCAACCCACGGGCCTTCCAAGGAGAGAGAAGTCATCACGCCGATTCCGGCCGTGTCTTCTCCACCCCAAACGCTATTGGAGTAATAATAATTCCAGTGATCGCCGACCCGATAGACATCGGGGGCCCAGATATTTCTGCTGCTGGCTCCCCAGGGGATGCTTCGCAAGACGTCGGGAAGCTGATAGGCACCCTCTTGGAAACTTTCGATCTTATAGACCCTTCCGCTGGTTCCGAAAAGATAAAGGTTCGACCCATCTCTGACGACGGAAGGATCAGGACAATCGGAGGCGATGATAGGATTGCTATATTTCATCGGAGGCTCCTCGGAGGAGAAGGAAGAAATGGGCTCTGGGGCGCCTTGACAGCTCGCCAAACAGCCCATCGCAATCAAAGGGAACACCAAGGGTTTCCAATTCATTCGATCTCCTCCAAATATACGTCGAAGCACATCGATTTATGCTTCTCATTCTCGTCTTTTTTGTCTTTGATGAGTTTGACCACTTCATGGGCCATCGCATCATAATCAAAGGCGATGGATGGGATTTTGATTGTCCCTGACATGTTCTTGCAAACGCCATCGTAGCCGATGAAATGAATCTGGCTTAGATCAAAGCGGCGTTGCTTCAATTTGTCTAGGAGGATGAAGAGATGTTCGTCGTTATAGGCGAAAATGCCCAAAGAAGGATAAGAACGGATTTCTTCGATTTTGGAATCGAAATCTTCGGCGCGGATCTTTTTCAGCGTGAATTCGTCTTTTTCCTCGGCAAGACGACGTTTGAATCCAAGATACCTTCTGACGGAACATTCGCTTCCGTCCACATGGAGATAAATGAAGGTTTCCGCCCCTTTGCGAAGAAGATAGTCGGCCGCCAAAGCCCCTCCTTTAAGATCGTCCGTGTAAAGGGTGTCACAATATTTTTTCGATATCTTCCTTCCGCACATGATCAGAGGAAGATGGTTGATATGAACCAATTCCAAGGCTTCCTTGGTCGGTTCTACGAACGTGACGATCATATCGACTCTTTGGTAGATGCATTCTTTCACGATGGAAGTGTTGAACGCATTGCCATATAAGCAAATGATGTTCGCCAGATAGCCTTCTTCTCGAAGGTAATAGAGAAGGCGGTCATTCATGATCGAGAAATAATAGTTCTTGACGTTGTTGATAATCAAAGCGACGGATTTGGTTTCGCCATTGTTGATCGAATAGAGGAGATTGTTAGGAAGATAGCCTAGTTCAATGGCCATCTTCCTGACTTTCTCTTTCGTATGCTCGGAAATGTCGTCGCAATCTCGCAAGGCTCTGCTGACCGTGTTCACGGAGATGCCAAGCTCATAGGCTATCGTTTTCAGGCAAACTCGTTTTTGGTATTTCATAGGGACGGAGGCACCTGACAAGATTCTTAAATGACCTCGACGATCCGGATGTAATCCACGGTCAGCTCATAGCTTTGGCTATATTCGCCAAGCAACAAGCCAATCCGATAATTGGTGCCGCTGACCTCACTCGTTGGGGTGAAGGTGGCGGTTTGGAATTCTTCGAATGTGTCTTGGGCGCTGAAGGATAGATCCACTTTCGCATTGGGATTTCCCGCCCCGGCGCAGAATTCCAATCTCAAGGTTCTGACGGCGGTTTGACTGGTTTTGGCGCGCACAAGGGCTTGATAAGTGTGCCCGGCTTCTAAAATCCCTCCATTGCCGTTTTGTTGCAATTGGGCGGTCCAATCTGGCTGGCCGGTCCGATCTTCTTGGGTCGAGGCGATTTTGATTAGCCCCTCACCCAAATCGGAGATCGAGATGATGCCGTTTTCTTCTTTGGCCCAATATTTCAGCCCAAGATCAAAATCCCCATTCATGACTTCATAGACGCTTTCCCTGACATAGGGGATATCAGCCTCCACTTCCACGACATGGATGGATTTGACAGTCAGATGATAAGCTTGGTTATATTCGCCAAGCAAGAGGCCGACACGATAGTGGCCTCCCGTGATATCGGAAGAAGGCTGGAATGGCTCGGTTTCGAAGCTCTGGTAAGTATCCGCGGCTTCAAAGATCATGTCTTTTTTGGCGTTAGGATTCCCCGCCCCGGCGCAGAATTCCGCTCGCAGGGTCCGGACATTGATGTTGTCGATTTTCGCTTCGACGACCATCTTATAGGCATGATTGGCGGTTAAGATTCCGCCGTTGTTGTTTTGCTGTAATTGAGCCCTCCAATCTGGCTCGCCGCTTGGGGCGGTCTTCATCGAAGAAATTTCCACCAATTGGTTGGTTTTGTCCGCTTCGATCTTCACGATATCGTTTTCTTCTGGAATCCAGAATTTCACGCCATATTCGAAGTTGCCATCAAGGGTGTCATATTCATAGAGTCTCTCGGGGGCGGGGGCGGCATAGGAAATCTGTCTTCGGAAATAAGATAGATTGCCATTCTCATCGACATATTTCCACATTTCGCCAAAGACCGCTTTGCCTAGATCTTCGTGATATTCGCTCCCTTGGACGGCTCCTTCTTTGATTAATTCCAAAGGATTCCCCTCTTTATCGACCGCCGTCACCGGAGGGAGGGCCAAATAATCTTCGTAAGAAGAGATCTTAACGACGCTATCGCCGGTGAAAACGACCCCTGTGGTGTTGGCTTCTTTGGCTTCTTTGGTAATCGAGACAGAGTCAATCAAGACGGTATTCTCGGTTTCGTCGAGTTCATTGAACCTTCCTAGGATGATGCCGAATTTGACGCCATCATAATTCTCCGAGGCGGTGTAATAAAAGCGATAATCGGCATATTCTTCGCTCATTGTGTAGCCAACGGAGTTGACGCTGATTCTATCGATGCAACGATATCCTAAAGCCGGGACTTCCAAAGACGCCCCGATATTTCTAGGAGTCAGCGATTTCGCTCTGATGGTAATCAAATAGGTGGTGTGGGCTTTGACGCTGAGACCATTGAATTCGACTTGGTTTTGCCAATATTCGTCACCTGATTTTGCAATTTCCACAACAAGGGCTTCTTGGCTGGCATCAATATGCCATGTCATCGCGGAATTGCCATTGCCATTCCCGCTCCAGCCTTTGGTGTCAGAGGTTTTAAAATCGTGGTTGTCGATGTAAGTCCCGCGGGAAACGGTGATGGTTCTAACGACCTCGCCATGGAGATCCTCACTGACTGGCACCTCTCCGTCGTAGGCGACATAATAAATGGAAAACGCGCCCACGACGCTTGTGTCGAGTTCATCGGAGCGTTCTTCGTCAATGACAACCGTCAAGACTTTCTCACCTTGGGTGGCACTGACCCCCTCCATCAAATCGGGCTTGGCTTGGCCCATGTCCAATCCGAGATCTTCCACCCCAGTCCATACGACTTGTTGGGCGGGTACGTCTTCTTGTTGAGGCGGGTTGCATGAAGTCAGCACCGCCCCACAGCCGAAAAGAAAGGCCAAAAGGACGGGGCCGCAAAAATGCTTTTTGCTCATGGTTTTCCTCCCTACAGATTTACTGTTGCTAACTATTTTATAAACACTGCTTTTTCTGAAGACAACCCCCTCGATTTTTTCTCGTTTTTTCAGGAAAAAACCCTTATCTAAAGATAAGGGTCTTATCAAAAACAACGCTTTTACATTAAAAATAATGTTACTTTTTAATGTTGCATAATTTTCGCTTGGATAAGCAATATTGTGCGTTGAGATTTTCGTTGTTGAAAGTCTTTTTCTTTCCTTAATAAAAAGCCAGGGGAAGACAGTTCCCCCTGGCTAGCGAGAATGGTTTTTTAGGAAAGGAATCAATAGATTCTCTTTTCGGAATGGGCGTCGAAGATATGGGCCTTAGGCAAGTCGAAGAGAATCTTGATCGAATCGCCAAGTCTGATTTCATGGGCAAGCGGAATTTTGGCAACCAAGTCAATGCCCCCAAAATCCGAATGGACATAATATTCGTGGCCGAGAAGTTCTGCGACGGAGACTTTGACGTCAATCGGGGTGCCGCCATATTTCTTGACATGCTCCTCGTCGCCTTCGTGAATATCTTCTGGGCGGATGCCGAAGATGACATCGCCTTCTCCTTTCAGGGATTCTTTCATCTTGAGGATTTGATCATCGATGGCTGCGAGTTTGGAATGGAGGTTTTCCACTGCCGCTTTCTCTTTGGAGGTGGCTTTGTCCCCTTTGAGGTTCAATTCTTCTTCCGCAACGACGAGTTTGGCGTCTAAAGCGCTCTTTTGAATGTTTAATTCCTCAATCTCTTTCGTATAGAATTCCTCATAAGATTTGGCGAATTCTTTCGGGAGGTCGATTTCGGTTCCGTCATTTAAAACGAGCTTTTTGCCATTATAATGGGCCTTCATCAAGTTCATGGCCGGAGAGCCGATGAAACCGGCGACGAAGACATTGGCTGGTTTGTTGTAGATATCGATCGGGGAGCCGATTTGCTGAACATGGCCCAATTTCATGACGACGATGCGGGAGGCCATGGTCATGGCTTCGGTCTGGTCGTGGGTGACATAAATGGTCGTCGCATTGAGGGATTCGTGGAGCTTAATGATTTCCGAACGCATCTGAACGCGGAGTTTGGCGTCTAAGTTGGAAAGCGGCTCGTCCATCAAGAAGACTTTGGCGTTTCTCACGATAGCACGGCCTAAGGCAACACGTTGACGTTGACCGCCAGAAAGGGCTTTTGGCTTGCGGTCGAGATATTCTTCGATCTGCAAGACTTTGGCCGCCGCATGGACACGCTGATCGATCTCCGCTTTAGGGAGGTGGCGGATTTTTAAGCCGAACGCCATATTGTTATAGACGGTCATATGCGGATAAAGGGCGTAGGATTGGAAAACCATCGCGATATCGCGGTCTTTTGGTGATTTGTCGTTGGCGAACTCGCCATCGATATAAAGTTCTCCGTTGGTGATATCTTCCAAGCCCGCGATCATTCTTAAGGTTGTGGATTTACCACATCCAGATGGGCCGACGAAAACGATGAATTCGTGTTTTTTGATGTCTAAATTGAAATCATAGACGGCTTGAATGCCATTGTCATAGACTTTGTCGATGTGGCGGAGAGAAACATACGCATTCGGATCCCAGGATTCGTTTGGGATGAGCTCTTGGATTTCTTTCGCTCTTTCTTCCACCTCTTTTTTGGTGACGATAGGCTGGCCTTCGAGAATGTCTTTCTCGGTGACCTCCTTCTTTTCTTTCTTTTTGAATAAAGCCATAAAAAATATGTCTCCTTGGATGTTAGGAACATTATAACATACTTCTCAATGGTGTCTTGTGCAGTGTGCACAAATTAAAATCAATGGTTGGCGCCAAGCTGGAAATAAAGTTCCAAAAGCAAGGCGTTATGGTAGTCTCGGATATCTAATCCCGTCTCCGCGATGAAGGCGTTCAGACGATAATTGAAGGTGTTGCGATGGATAAAAAGACTCTCAGAGGTCAACACCCCATTTAAGCCGCAGCGAAGGAAAGTCCCGGCCGTCAAAAGAAGATCGTGACTCACTCCACGGAATTCGTTAGAAAGCAAAGGGATGGAAGAAAAGTCTCCGAAAGAGAGCTCTTTCATCAACATATCGGTGAGATAAAGGCATTGGTTGGGGAAATAAGAAAGGGCCTCGCGCAGGAGTTTTTCTTCCAATGGGCCATCACGATGGGCAATGACCACCGTCAAAGTAAGATTCAAATCATCATGGATGGTGAAAATGGTCTCTTGAAGGGCGCTGGCGAATTTCTCATCGGCCAGAATATAGCCTTTCCTGTCATTCTCATATTCAATCGTCAATTCGTCTTCCGACAAGGAAAGGATGCTTTCTTTGAACAATTCTTTGTTGATTGGTGAATTGGCGAGGAAAAGATAATATTTGTTCATAAGATAGCCCTATTATAGCGAAAAGTTTCCTCTCTTTATCCAAGCATTTCAAAAACTTAAGCAAATCGGACAACAAAAATCCTCTCTTCTTATATAATCGTGTGTATGAGAGGTTTCTTTAAAACGTCTTGGCATCTTTTGAAAGGGACGAGATTTCTCTTCTTCTTTCAATTGTTTTTACAACTGTTCGTGGGATTGGGCTCGATTTTAAATACTTTCTTGATCAAAGTTTTAGTCGACACCATCGAAGGAGTTGAGCAATTGGATAAAGCGGAGGCTTTTGAACGGGCGGTGATTTTCTTGCTGACGGGAGGGAGAGGGAACCAATACCTTTATGACAATGGAAAATATATCCTTCCCACGGCGATGATCGTACTTGCCAGCGTCTATGGCTTAAGTTTGTTCTTGCGGATCTGGATGAGGGCTTATTTTTCGATGCAATTTAACGCCCACGTCCAAAAAGAAGTCTTCTCTCACATCCAACGTCTCCCTTATGATCAATATAAAACCAGCAAAGAAGGCGATCTTTTGCAAACGGCGACACGCGATATCATGGTCCTTAGGAAATTCATCGCGATGGATTCGGCCAACATCACTTGGGCCGTTTGGATGGTTGTTTTCTGTTCGATCATCCTATTTGGTCTTTCTTGGAAGATGACCTTGGTCAGCGTCTCCCTCTTCCCAATCCTTTTCCTTTACTCCTTGTTATTGACGAACCATGTGAGGAAACTTTACCGGGCGACGGATGATTCCGAAGCCGCCTTAACGGACAAGGTCTCAGAAAATCTAGCCTCCGTCCGCATCGTTAAAGCGTTCAACAATGAGCTTTATGAGATTTCCTCTTTTGAACGTTCTCTCCGCGATTACCGGAACAAATTTCTTTCTTGGAAACGTTTTAACGCTTTCTTTTTCTCAAGTTCCGACATTTTTGTCTTCGCTTCCAAAGTCATCGCCTTGCTTTGGGGAGTCTATCTGGTTTATTTAAGGGAGATCAATGCCGGAACTTTGGTGGTCGCTCTACTCTATGTCAATATGATGGTCTGGCCAGTTCGCGAAGCGGCTCAATGTCTGGCCAATATGGGGCAAAACATCGCCTCGGCAGACCGTATCCAACTCCTATTGGACAAGCCTTCAGAAGATCTTGAGACCGGACTGACGCCGAAAATTGAAGGCAATATCGTCTTTGAGAACGTCTCCTTCCACTACCCCGATTCGAAAGGAGCCACCATCAAGAATGTGACTTTCTCCGTCAAAAAGGGAGAAACGGTCGCGATTATGGGGAAAACAGGTTCAGGGAAGTCCACTTTGTTATTACTGTTAACCCGTCTGTATGATTATGATTCGGGGTCGATTCGTATCGATGGGGTCGAGCTCAAAGAAATCCAAAAACGTTATCTTCGGAAAAAAGTCGTCCCTGTTTTACAAGACCCTTATCTTTTCTCCCGTTCCATTGAAGCCAACATTCGTATCGCCAACCCCAAAGCCAGCGAAGAAGAAATCCGTTATGCGGCGAAAAATGCCGATGTTGACCATACGGTTCAAGGATTCAAAGAAGGGTATGCGACCATTGTCGGTGAGCGTGGCGTGACACTTTCTGGCGGCCAAAAGCAACGCGTCGCCATTGCCAGGACCTTAATCACCAAAGCCCCGATTTTGATCTTTGATGATTCCTTAAGCGCCGTGGACACCAAAACGGATTTCGAGATTCGTGAGAATCTAAGGAAGAACGCCTCCGAGGCCACCACTTTCATCATCACCCATCGGGTCGCTTCGGCCAAAAGCGCGGATAAGATCATCGTTTTAGAAAACGGCACCATCGGCGAGATGGGAAGCCATGAAGAGCTATTGGAAAAAGAAGGACTGTATCGGAGAATCGCCGAGATTCAGTCCAGAATGGAGGTGGAATGATGGCTGCTTTGCCTCAAGAGGAAGCACTCCCCCAGAAACTGAATTTCGGAATCTGGTTCCGGATCATGAAATACGCCACCAAACGGATGGATGTCATTTTGATCGTCCTTTTCACGATGATTTTGACTACTTTCTATGATGCTTCTTTCGTCCCGGCGATGAACGCCTCGGCCATCTCTTTGGTGGGGAATGAGACTCTGTTGGCTTCTTTTGACCTTTGGGAGTTGCCATTCCATGTCATTTTTATCCGCGGGGTTTGGGAAATTGACATCAATTTCGCCACTTTCTTAATCACCGAGGGGATTTTCGTCATCATTCGCAGCGTTTCCATCTTCTTCACTTTCTATTTCACCAATTACATGAGCATGTTGATCATGGTTTCCTTGCGAAGGGACCTTTTCCGGCACGTCCAAGAATTGTCGTTCTCTTATTTTGACAAAACGAATTCGGGCTGGTTAATCGCCAGGATGAATAACGACACTTCGGCGATCGGGGATACGCTATCTTGGAACCTGCTTTCTATCTTCTGGTCGGTTTTCGAGCTTCTTTTTACCATTGTCACGATGTTCTCGCAAAACGTCAAATATGCCCTCATTGTCTGCGTTTCTTTGCCTATCGTCGCCTTTATCGTGCCTTTGTTTGAAAAAGTGATTCTAAAACGCCATCGCACGGCAAGAAACGCCTATTCGCATTATGTCGGCTGGCTAGCAGAAATCATCAACGGGGCAAAGACGGTCAAAACATTGTCTTTGGAAGACACCGTCTCGGAGGAGGCGAACGAAATCATCGACAATCTTCGCATCAAACGGTTCCGCGCCGGGCGAGTCAATGCTTTATTCCGCCCTTTGTTGAATTTCATCTCGGCGGTGATGATCACCATCGTGATTTTGTTTGGATACCAAGATATCGACAACGCCAGAGTCAGCGATATCTCCCAAATCGCCACTTATGTCGCAGTCATCGTTCTTTTCATCGGCTTTGTCCAATCCATCTATTCGCCATTGGAAGGGATCTCGGAAACCTTCTCCGAGTTCATGGCCAATCAAGCTTCCGCCGAAAAAGTCATCCAGCTTCTGGACGCGGAGGTGGAAATCTATGACGGCAAAGAGGTGAAGGAAAAATATGGCACCCTCTTTGAACCGAAAAAAGAGGCTTATGAATCGATGAAAGGCGACATCGAATTCAAGAACGTGACTTTCGATTATGGCAACGGGATTGAAGTCATCCACCCCTTGAATCTTAAAATCAAGGCAGGAACTTCGGTGGCTATCGTCGGGGAAACAGGGTCTGGTAAAACGACATTGGCCAATCTTCTATGCCGTTTCTATGAACCGACGGGAGGAAACATTTTATTCGATGGCGTCGATTATAAGACGCGCTCTTTGGGTTGGCTCCGTTCGCATATTGGCTACGTCCAGCAATCGCCTTTCGTCTTCTCCGCGACTTATCGGGAGAATATCGCCTATGGCAAACTAGACGCCAGTCTTGAGGAAATCCGTTCTGCCGCCAAAACAGTAGGGATCGACGGTTTCATCATGCAAGAAAAAGAGGGATATGAAACCTTTTTGCAAGATGGCGGGGCTTCTCTTTCCCAAGGCCAAAAACAATTGATCTCTTTCGCTCGGGCCCTTGTCCGCGACCCTTCTATTTTGATTTTAGACGAGGCCACCTCTTCCATTGACACCGAAAGTGAGGCCCGAGTCCAAGAAGCCATCACCCCGATTCTCAAAGGAAGGACTTCTATCACCATCGCTCACCGTCTTTCGACGATCGTCAATTCTGACCGCATCCTTGTGATGGACAAAGGCAGAATCATCGAGGATGGCACCCATAAGGAATTGATGGAAAAGAAAGGCTCTTATTTTGCCCTTTATATGAGTCAATTCCGGGATATGAGTCTCGGAGAACAGCTTTCCACCTATCAAGAACAAATTGAAGAAAAACAAGTGAAAATATAAGAAAAAAGTTGCCTTGCATAAGGCAACTTTTCTTTTTTATTATCGAAATTTTTTATTACCTAGAAAATTAGGTAAAAAGATAACATTTAACGGACCTTGTATTTGCTAAGATGCCAAATGTCGCGGTTATATTCTTCAATCGTGCGATCGCTAGAGAAAATGCCAGACATCGCAATATTATCGATGGCCGCTTTGGCCCAGCGCGAGGAATCAGAATAGAAGAGATCCGCTTGGAGGCAAGCTTGGCAATAGCTTTCGAAATCCTCGAGGATGAAATATTGATCGCCATGGTTCATGATCTCATCGAAAATCATTTGGAAACGGCCGTTGGCTTTCAAGGCCCAAGGTCCGTTGAAAAGAGAATCCATCACCGATTTGATCACTGGGTTGCGGTTATAGAGGTCCCAAGGAGAATAAGAGCCATTTTCCATTTTTTCCTCGACTTGCTCGGCAGTAAGGCCAAAGATGACCTCATTTTCCATGCCTGCTTGCTTGGCGATTTCAATATTCGCCCCATCAAGGGTCCCTAAAGTGATGGCCCCATTCATCATCAATTTCATATTCGAAGTGCCAGAGGCCTCTTTTCCGGCGGTCGAGATTTGTTCCGAAAGATCGGCGGCAGGGATGATTTTTTCCGCCAGGGTGACCCCATAATTCTCCACGAAGACGATTTTCATGAATGGAGCGGCCTCTTCGTCGTTATTGATGACATCCTGGACGGATAAAATCAATTCGATGATGCGTTTGGCATATTCATAACTTGGGGCCGCCTTGGCGCCGAAGATATAGACGTGCGGAACCATGGAGAAATGGGCCGGGTCAGATTTCAATTGCTGATACAAAGCCATGATATGGAAGATGTTGAGCAATTGGCGTTTATAGGCGTGGAGACGCTTGATTTGAACGTCAAAGATCGCGTTCGGATCAATGTCGATGTCATAATTCTTTTTCACGAAAGCGGCGAATTGCTCCTTGTTTTCGTGTTTGATCTTCATCACTTCTCTTTGAACTTCCGGATCGTTGTCAAAGGCTTTGAACTCCTCTAATTTCGAAGGTTCCATGATCCATCCGGCTCCGATTTTGGAAGTGATGAGATCGGATAATTTCTCGTTGGCGTAAAGCAACCATCTACGGTGGGTGACCCCATTGGTCTTATTGGAGAATTTCTCTGGGAAGAGCTCATAGAAATTCCGGAAGGTGTAATTTTCTAAGATCGAGGTATGGATTTTAGCCACCCCATTGACGCTGAACCCGGCATAGATGGCCATGTTGGTCATATGGATTTGGCCGTCTTTGATGATTTGCATTTGATAAGCCTTGGCTGGGTCAACCCCGCGTTCCACCATAAAGGCGTTGAAGCGGCGATTGATTTCTTCGATGATCATATAGACACGTGGAAGCAATTTCTGGACGTATTGGATCGGCCAGCGTTCCAACGCTTCTGGCATGACGGTGTGATTGGTATAGGCGACAGAATGGGAGACTTGATCCCAGGCTTCATCCCAGCCATAGCCATAGACATCCATCAAAAGACGCATCATCTCAGGGATAGAAAGAATGGGATGGGTGTCATTCAGCTGGAAGACATAATGGTCTTTCAGTTGATCGAGATTGCCATATCTTCTTACTTCCCCACGCATCACCGACTGTAATCCGGCGGAGACGAGGAAATATTGCTGACGGAGACGCAAGATGCGGCCGTGTTCGGTTGAATCATCCGGATAAAGGCCGAAAGAAAGTTCCTTGAGGGTCGAAAGATATTCATCGAAAGTGACGTCGGTTGGGAGGTTTTTCTCGCTTGGCTCAGCCGACCAAAGGCGTAATGAATTAGATACCCCATTCCGATATCCGACGACGGAGACATCGTATGGCACGGCTCTGACATGGGTGGCGTTGACCGTTCTTAAGGCATATTCGCCATTTGGTTTGATATAAGTCTCCGCATTGCCCCCGAATTCCACTTCCACGGCATGTTTTGGCTTGCGGACTTCGAAAACGAAGCCATTCGAGAGCCATTCGTCAGGAAGCTCTGTTTGTCTCCCCTCCACGAATTTTTGTTTAAAGAAGCCATATTCATAACGGATGGTGTTGCCATGAACCGGATAGCCTAAGGAAGCGGCCGAATCCAAAAAGCAGGCAGCAAGACGGCCTAAACCGCCATTCCCTAAGCCAGCATCTGGCTCTTGGTCTTCCAATTCGTTGATATCAATGCCATAATCGGCAAGTCCTTCTTTGGCAACGTTATAGACCCCGAGGTTTTGCATATTATTGAGCAATAAGCGCCCAATGAGGAATTCCATGGAGAAATAGATGCACTGCTTCTTGCCTTTCATCGTCTCTTCGCGACAATCTCTCCAGCCAACGCCAGCGTAATCGCGGACCATTTCTCCCAAGACCTCATAACGTTCGGTGACATGGGAATCGGCCACGGTACGGCCATAACGTTCGGTCAAACGTTTTTCAAATTCTCGCTTGAATTCTTTTTTATTGCTAAACATCATCTTTATTTTGCCTTTCTTGCTGTCTTTTTTCTGGTTTTAGAAACGGATTTACCCTTCATGGTTTCCTTTTTCGGGACGGGCTTTGCGATTTTTCGCTTGAAGATACAAGCCGCATAGGATCCCAATTTGATTTCGATATGATATGGGCGGTTCTCCGGGCCTCCGGGGTAAGATTTCAGCGGGAGGCCGTTGTATTGATTATGCCCCCCATAGACGTCTTTGTCGGAATTGAAGAGTTCTTCCCATTCTCCGTCGTGATAGAGCCCTACATCATAATGTTCATAATAATTTGGGGTCATATTGAAGACAAAGAGCAAATCACTATCGCCATATTCCCGTTCAAAAGCGAAGACGGACTGATCGGCGTTGTCAACCATCGTCCAATGGAAATGGGCGGGGTTATATTCTTCGCAACGCATTGCCTCTTCCGCTTGATAAATCAGATTGAGATCCCGGACAAGCCGCTTGACGGAATCATGTTTGGGGTAAAAAAGAAGATTCCATGGCAAAGAACGGCTCTCATTCCATTCATCGAAGGAAGCCAATTCGTTGCCCATGAAATTCAATTTCTTCCCAGGATGGGCGAATTGATAAGTGAAAAGGTTGCGCAAAAGGTCGAATTTCGTCTCATAATCGCCATACATCTTGTTAATCAGCGTCCCTTTGCCGTGTACCACTTCATCATGGCTTAAAGGCAAGAGGAAATTCTCCGAGAAGAAATAAGCCATCGAGAAAGTGATATTATGATGCTCATATTTCTTATAAATCGGGTCTTTCGAATAATATTTCAACGTATCATTCATCCAGCCAAGGTCCCATTTGTAATCGAATCCCAGGCCTCCATATTCCAATGGTTTGGTGACCCCTTGGAAATCAGTGCTATCCTCAGCGATCATCATCACCTTTGGATGGGCATAATGAATTTTGCCATTCAAACGGCGGATAAATTCGGTGGCGCCTGTGTTTTCTCCCATTGCCTTATTGCCTTCCCAATAGACGATGTTGGAAACGGCATCGACGCGGATCCCATCGAAATGGAAATAAGAAAGAAAGAAATTCATCGCGCTCATTAAAAAAGAGCGGACTGGGTCTTTCCCTAAATCGAAATAGCAACTCCCCCACGGAGAGAAAGTGCGTTTCGGATCGGCATATTCATAAAGGCAAGTGCCGTCGAATTCTCGCAAAGCGAAAGAATCGTTGGCAAAATGGACGGGGGCGAAGTCCAAAATCACGCCGAACCCTTCTTGATGAAGGCGATCGACAAACGACATGAGTTGGAACGGATTGCCATAACGGCTGTCAACCGAATAAAAGCCGGTTGCCTGATACCCCCAGGAGCCATCGAACGGATATTGGGTGATCGGCATGATCTCGACATGGGTGAAACCATTCTCTCGCAGGTAAGGGATAAGATAATCTGCCACCTCTTCATAAGAAGGATAGCGGCCGTCAATCAATCCCTTCCAAGAGCCAAGATGGATCTCGTAGATGGACATCGCGCGATCGAAATTTCGGTCTCTCTGTTTTAAGTAAGACTCATCATGCCAGGCGAAATTCTCGATATCAAAAAGGCGCGAACAAGTCCCTGGGCGAAGTTCCGAAAAGAAAGCGAAAGGGTCCGCTTTGTCGACATATTGGCCTTTGGCGTTCCGGAAATGATATTTATAAGAATCATAATTATGGAGCCCTTCGATGAAGATCTCATAAACCCCCGAAGAATCCACTTTCCGCATTTTGTCTTTCGTCACATCCCACTGATTCCAGGACCCAATCACCGAGACATCGTCGGCGCAAGGGGCATACAAACGGAAGATGACGCCATGGCGTGGTTTGCCCTCGATTGTTTGGGTTACGAAATGCGCCCCGAAGTAGCGATAGGCCTCAATCGTCTGGCCCATAAGATAGTCATACAAAAGTCCAAATGCCATAATTTAATACCCCGTCTATTATACACTCAAGCACACATTTTATCATACACTCACGCACACACGAAAAAAAGAATGGAGAAAAGGGAGAAACCCCTTCTTCCCGTTCACTCGAGCCGGAATAAAAACCTTTTTGTTTATTCCTTTGTCTTAAGAAAGGAGATAGATTAAAATCTTTACGTTACAAAGAGGTAGAAACAAATATGATCAAATGTATGGCTGTCAACGCTGGCTCTAGCTCGATTAAATACAAATTGTTCGAGATGCCAGAAGAGAAAGTGATTTGCGAAGGCTTAGTCGAGAGAATCGGCCACGAAGATGCGCATTTCCGCATCAAATACAATGGCACGAAGCATGACGACTATCTTCCGATCATGGACCATAAAGTCGGCGTCAAGCTGATTTTGGAAGCCTTAATCAAGGACGGCATCGTCAAAAGCTATGATGAAATCAAAGCCGTCGGACACCGTGTTGTCCAAGGGGGGAAATATTTCTCCAAATCCGCTTATTTTAACGAAGATACCGAAGAGAAAATCACCAAATTGATTCCTCTCGACCCTCTTCATGCGCCAGCTCACTTGATGGGTTTCCACGCTTTTAAAGAGGTCCTCCCTGAAGCCGTCACGATTGCCGTTTTCGACACGGCTTTCCATCAAAGCATGGCCCCAGAAGATTATCTTTACCCAATTCCTTACGAATATACCGAGAAATATGATTGCCGTCGTTATGGGGCCCATGGCACTTCTCACCAATATCTCGCCAATAAGGCCATCAAAGATTATTTCCACGGAGACGCTTCAAAACGTATCATCACCCTTCATCTTGGCTCAGGGGCTTCCCTTTGCGCCATCAAAGATGGGAAATGCGTCGCCACTTCGATGGGCCTGACCCCATTAGGCGGGGTGATGATGGGCACCCGTTGTGGGGATATCGATCCTTCCGTTTACTATTATTTGGTCGAAAAAACCGGCAAGAGCTCTGCCGAAATCTATGACGAGCTCAACAAAAAATCCGGCTTCTTGGGCGTTTCGGGAATCTCTAACGATACCCGCGATGTCTTATCCGCCGCCGAAAAAGGCGATGAAAGAGCGATGAATTCCATTCGTCTTTGGGCGCGTAGGGTCGCTGATTTCGTCGGTTCTTATACCGTCCGTCTTGGTGGGGTGGATATGATCATCTTCTCCGCTGGCATCACCGAAAATAGCCCAACCTTCCGTAAATTCATCCTGGATGACATTTCCGAGGCCTTAAAGATCAAAGTCGATTGGGCGAAGAATGACCTTTTAATCGGAAAAGAAGGCGAAATCACCGCCGAAGGCAGCCAAGTCCGTGTCTTGGTCATCCCAACCGATGAAGAAGTCATGATTGCCAGAGATTGTTTCTCGGCCTTTGAGGGAAAATTATAAGATGGCCAAATTCGATCCATTGATTGCTCAATATGGAAAAGAGATGAAGAAGAATTACTCCTTCTTCTATTCTTCGGTCAGAAAATACGACCGCATCGTCATATTCCGCCACATCAAGCCGGATTATGACGCTCAGGGCACCCAAATGGGGCTTTATACTTTCTTGCGGGACAATTTCCCTCAGAAAGAGGTCCATTTCGTCGGGGACGACCATGTTTCATTCACCCCAAAGATTTTCCCCAAGACCGAACGGCTTAACGATGAGTGGTTCAATCAGCCATTTCTAGCCATCGTCGTGGATGTCGGAGATCACGAAAGAATCGCCGACCCTCGTTATGAAAGGGCGGAGACGATTCTGAAAATCGACCACCACCCTTGCAAGAAAGAAATCTCTTCTCACCCGATTTTGGATGTCGAATCTGCCGCCGCAGCGGAAATCATGACTGATTTGTTGCTGAAATTCAAAGGCACGACCCTCTCGAAAGAAGCCGCTTCTTACCTTTATATCGGCATCGTCGGGGATTCTGGGAGATTCCAATATTCTTCCACCAGCGCCCACACTTTCGCCTGTGCCTCCGCTTTGATTAAAGCAGGGATCGACATCAACCAGATTTATCTGACGATGTATGAGAAAAAGATCGATGATCTCAAGGTAACGGCCTATGTCTTGAACCATTTCCAAGTCTCTCCGCATGGGGTGGCCTATTATCTATTGCCAGATGCCATCCAAAAAGAATTGAACATCACCTCGGAGCAAGGCAAAAACAATGTCAATCTTTTCTCCAACATCGAAGGCATCAACGCCTGGTGTTCGATTACCGAAGACCCGAATCCTAAAGATTATTGCTGGAGAATCTCCATCCGCAGCAAAGCCAAAGACATCTCTGGCGTTGCCAATCGCTGGGAGGGAGGCGGGCACGCCCAAGCGTCTGGTTGTAAAATCAAGTCGTTGGATCAATTAGACGACTTCATCCAATCGCTGGATGAGCTCTTCCTTTGATTCTTAAAAAACATGGCCCTTTCAAGGGCCTCTTTGTTTGTTTTATCCCTTGGCAATGAAGAAAATTCTCCGCTATTTCACCCCTTTTGAATGGTCTTTGTGGCTGATTTGTGTCTTTGCGATTCTCGTCGTCTTTTTCGTGACAGGAAGCACGGATTATCTTCAATTATGCTGCGTCATTTTCGGAGTAACGTCCCTGGCTTTTATGAACAAGGCCTCGTTCTTTGGGCCGATCCTCCTTTTGGCCTCCACTTTCTTTTATGCCTATGTCTCGTATCAAGTCGCTTATTATGGGGAATTAATCATTTCTTTGGCGTTGATGGCACCGCTAGAAATCGTTTCGATCGTCTCTTGGCTGACTCACCGTTACGGGAAGAAAGGGGAACAAGTCCAAATCAATCACGTCAACGGGATGGAAATTGTCTTCGCCGTCCTAGGTTCTGCCCTTCTTAGTTTCGGCTTTTATTTCCTTCTCCGTCATTGGAACACAAACAACTTGCTGGTTTCCACCTTATCCATTTTCACCAGCGCTCTGGGTGCTTATTTCCAAATCCGAAGAAGCCGGCTTTACGCTTTATCTTATGGAGCAAACGATCTGATCCTCATCCTTTTGTGGACTTTGATGTGCCTTGAGGACATCCACTTCCTTCCGATGGTCGTCTATAGCGTTTCTTTCTTAGCGAATGATATCTACGGCTTTCTCAATTGGACGCGAATCCAAAGAAGGCAGAAACAAAAGGAAGAATCAAAAGAAAACGAAGAATAGATTGACGATTTATTTTTCTCTTATACCATCCTCATTTTTCAAAGAATAAAGAAAATCTTTTCCTCCTTGTGTTATACTTTGTTTTCTAGGGGGTTATCTATGGCAAATGTTTTTGAGCTTTCAAACTCGTTTTTGCAAAGCATCGAAGAATATCAGGACGAGACCACCCCGTTAGTCAAATTGTTAGAAGAATCCCAGAATCTTCTTTTCCAACTTTATCTTTCTCGCCGCAAATCCCCGAAAAAAGGCTATTTTGAAACAGACCTCGCCCCCTTTATCCGGCTTCGTTATTATGTCGGCGAAGGACGGTTTCTTTTAGATGACATCGACGCGTATAAAAAAGGGTTCCATCAAGAGAGAAAAGAAACGCCAAAGGATTCCGAAATTCAAGCTTCCGTCTTGGATTTATTAGATGATTCCTATGTTTTTAAACATCATGATTCCCTTTTTGACAATTTAAACAGCTACACCACCCTGAGTGATTGGTTTAAACGTCTTTTGGACCAGATTCCCGCCCAAGAGAGAGAAAAAATCCCACTTAGCGGGGTGAAATTTAGAAAATATGAGGAAATCGTGGCCTCGGAGAAGCGAAAGCTGGAGAAAGAAGAAAAACAAACTGACAAAGAAATAGCCCTCGTTCTTCCCCAAAAAGAAGAAAGGCCTTTGCCTCAAAACAAAGATAACGACAACCCTCAAAACAAGAAAAACCGTCCTCATAAGAAACAAGCGACCACCACGAAAGTCTTGGTGAAACAAGCCACGATCCAAAAGAGGGACGATCTTGAGGAAAAGAAGTTGATCGCCAGTCAAAACAAAGCGCTTGAATTGACGAAAAGAATCAAAGAGAGAATCGGCATCCATTTTGGTTGGGATGAGATCTTCATCCGCGGCAGCGATGGCGAGGAAATGCTGACGTTGCTCGATAAGAAAGTGAGACGGAAAGGATTAAAAGAAGGAGATAACGATTGGATCATCGTCATCGGCTATACCGTCGAGGATGAGGATTTCGAGCTCATTCATTCCCATTACCCAAATCACACCTTCCGAAGCGATGACATTCTCCATAAACCGAGTGCCGAATATGTCTCTTTGGCCTTGGTGGTGAACCCAACGGGAAAGGCAAGCGGCAAAAATGAGCCCCACACCAGAAGAGTCGAGAGCAAGACGGTCGGATTTGAAAATACGATGCCAGAGGAGAAATTGACCGCCTCTGAGGATTACCTTTTCGAAGAGGAAGAAGAACCCCTCGACGTTGGTTTTTCCTATGAGGCTCCGATTAAGCCGGTGCGTTATAAACGAGCGGATACCAACCATTTCGAACCATCGCAAGGTAAGGAATCTGATTCTTTCTCCGAACCCGAAGAGGAAATCAGAGGATCTTTTGCTAACCCAGAAGAGGATTTTGAGGAAGAAGATGAGGAGGAAATCGAGGTTCCTAAACATTGGAAATGCCCTTTTTGCCCGAGGAAAAACCCATGGCATACCGAAGCTCCTTCCAGGATCATTCCTCGAAGAGACGGGACTTATCTCTTCCTTTGCGCGAAGCATAAAAACAACGATGTAGATTAGGTAACAAATTACATCGGTTATCCTTTATTTTTATTGTCTTTTACCTCCCAAAAGAGGCCCCTTTGATTCATTTCCGAGAATTCTTTTAACGATTGCAAAGGAGAAGATTAACGCATATCCTTTTTTCAGTATGAAAAAACCGAATTACACCAAATCTCAGAAAAAGAGTCTCTTGATCTATTCAGGAGAGCTTGTCTTATTCTCCATCATCTTTCTTGTCCTTGGGTTGTTGATTTTGTTCCAAGTCATCAAAGTGATGGATTGGAAACGTTATGTCTTCACTTTCCTCACTTTGATCGGAGGGTTATGGCCGATCGCTGATTTTATCTGGCTTTTGTCTTCCCAAAAAAGACGCGCCCACAATTCCTTGATGGACAAATGTCTCCCTTTGCCAGTGCCTCTTGCCTTGATTCCTTTGGATATTTACATCCTAGCCACTTATGGGGTCTCCGGAATCCCTGACGCCCCGAATGATATTTTCCGTTTTGGCATTTCTCTTCCCCTTTGCTATCTTGCTCTGGTTTATCTATTCGAAGGCATTTACCACTACTTCGTGCCACTTCCTGGCCTATTGGAAGATTTGGCGGAGGCGGAAAAGAAAGACGCCGAAGAGGAAGCGAATCAAAAAGCGGCTTCAGAAGAAAAAGAAAACGGGCCTTATCCAGAAGAAAAAAGCCCGTCAGAGGATTCTTCTAACCTCTAAAGATCTAAATCCAATTCGATGGGACAATGATCCGATCCCATCACTTCCGTATGGATCCTGCTGTCCTTGACTTTGGGAAAAAGGCGGCTTGAAACCAGAAAATAATCGATTCTCCAGCCGGCATTGTTTTCTCTGGCATGGAACCGATAGCTCCACCACGAATAAGTGACCTGGTCGGGATATAAGGCACGGAAGGTGTCCACGAAGCCATGGGAGAGTAAATTCCCGAACCACCCCCGTTCTTCATCGGTAAATCCCGCGTTGTTGTGATTGCTCGCGGGGTTTTTAATATCGATTTCTTCGTGGGCGACATTGAGATCCCCGGCATAGATCACTGGTTTTTTGGCATCTAGTTCTTGAAGATAAAGCAACAAATCAGCCTCATATTGTTCGCGGAAAGGAAGACGTTTGAGGCCATCCCCAGAATTAGGGACATAAGCCCCGACAAAATAAAATTCGGGGAATTCTAACGTGATGACCCTCCCTTCCTCGTCATATTTGCCTTCTTTGAGGCCATAATGGACAGCTAACGGCTCTTTTTTGCTTAATACTGCCACCCCACTATAGCCCTTTCGCACCTGGCTTACCCTTTGATAAAGATGATAGCCTTCTTTCCAAAACGGGAAGGGATCTTTGCCGTTTTCGGTGAATTTGGTCTCTTGGATGAAGAAGATATCGGCATCGAAGGAAGAAAAAGTCTCATCGAAGCCTTTTTTCAAAATGGCCCGGATGCCGTTGACGTTGAAGGATATTAGTTTCATGGTTTTTTCTCCTGCCTAAGTTTACTACAATAAGGGTGTGGTTCTCCATAGGAGAAGGAGGGAAAATTGAGTATAATAAATTAGATATGTCATTCGTACCTTTGCATGTTTATAGTGGTTTCTCGTACCTTCAAAGCGCCTTGAAAGCCCAATATCTCCCAGCTTTAGCCAAAAAATATGGTTATGAGGCGATCGCCATCTGCGATCATGGGTCGATGTCAGGCTATGCGCCTTTTACGCATATCGCCAAAGAGCAGAACATCAAGCCGATTTATGGGATGGATGTGATGATTGGGGGCGATACTTTCTCTCTTTTTGTGAAAAATGAGGAAGGATATCGCAACCTGTTGCCCCTGACGTTGCGTTGTTCGCAAGAGAAAATCACCATCGAAGATTTGAAAAAGCATTCTGCCGGGCTCATTCTCGTCTTTTTGCCTGACCCAGAGATCTTTGGAAGGCTAACGGAAAGCGATATCCCTTCTTATGCCGAAGATTTATCCAAGAAATTATTGCCTTTCGAAGAACATTATCTAGGACTTCCTTTCTGCCCAGACAATAAAGAATACGTGAATCAGATCCGTTCTTTCGCGGCCAATTATTCCTATGACACCGTGGCTTTCCCTTTCCTTCGTTACGAAAAGAAAAAAGACGCCATCGCCTTGGAGATTCTTTCCGCCATTCAGAATAACGCCTCATTGATTTCGAAGGAGAAATCAGGGAACGATTGTTTTTTGACCAAAGATGAAATCTATGGTTTTTATTTGAAAAAAGAAATCGACGTGACGGCAAAAATCGCCAACGAGGCCTCATTCCAACTGATTCAAAAACGCGGTGGCCTCCTCCACTTCCCCAATTCTTTGGGGCTATCCAGCGAAGACTATCTAAAAAAGCTGACGATGGAGGGACTAAAAAAGCGTCTGCCAAACCCATCGGAAGAATATTTTGAACGGGTGGACTATGAGCTTTCCGTGATTAACAAAATGGGATACGCCGATTATTTCCTTTTGGTCGCCGATTATGTCAATTGGGCGAAAAACAATGGGGTTTCCGTTGGCCCAGGCAGAGGCTCAGGGGCCGGATCATTGGTTTCTTATTGTCTAGGGATCGTGGAATTAGACCCCATCAAATACAATCTGATTTTCGAACGTTTCTTAAACCCAGAACGTCAATCAATGCCGGATATCGACGTCGATTTCGCCGATGTTTCCCGAGATCGAGTCGTCGATTATCTGCGAAAAAAATGGGGCGCGGACCGGGTTGGCCATGTTTTGACCACTCAAACGATTTTGGCCAAGCAAGCATTAAGAGACGTCGGCAGGGTCTATGGCTATGACGATAAAAAAGAGATCTCACCGATCATTGACACCTTGATGTATCCTTATCAGAGTCTTCGCTACAATTACCGGAATTCCCCGAAATTCAAAGAAAAGGTCGATTCTGACCAATATTATCTCACCCTAGTCTCTTTGGCTTCCAAAATCGAAGGCTTGCCTCGTCAAGCGGGCCTTCATGCCGCCGGAATCGTCATCAATGATGCCCCACTGCCAGAAGTTCTTCCGACCTCAGAGAACCCAGAAGTCGGCTATGTTGCCTGTTTGGAGAAAGATTATTTGGAAGAGCAAGGCTTTTTGAAGATGGACCTTTTGGGGCTTCGCAATCTCACAATCATCGATGAATGCCTGTCTTTGATTGAAAAATATGAGGGAAAGAGCCTGACTTATCATGATTTGCCTTATGATGATGAGAATGCGATTAGAATCATCCGCGAAGGCAAAGTGATGGGTCTTTTCCAACTGGAATCCGGAGGCATGAAACGGGCGATCCGCCAAGTTCAGCCGACCTCTTTCGAAGAAGTGGCCGCCTTACTGGCTTTATTCCGTCCAGGGCCGATGGAATCCATCCCTTCTTTTGCCGCAAGAAAGCAAGGGCGGGAGCCTGTGACTTATCTTTCTCCTGAATTAGAGCCCATTCTCAAAGACACTTATGGCATTATCGTCTATCAAGAGCAAATCATGCAAATCGTCCGTGCGATGGCAGGTTTCAATTATGGACAAGCGGATCTTTTCCGACGTGCCATTTCTAAGAAAAACGTCGATAAGCTCGAATCATTGAAAGACTCTTTCCTCAAAGGTTGCCTGGCGAATGGCAAATCTTATCAGATGGCGGAGGAAGTCTATGAATTGATCTTGCGCTTCGCCAATTACGGATTCAATAAATCTCACGCCTTCTCTTATGCGGTCATCACTTGCCAAATGGCCTATCTTAAAGTCAACTATCCGAAAGAATTCTACTGTGCCATTTTGGATTCCATGTCCCCGGGAGACGCGAAATTCACCAACACCATCTCGGAACTGAAAGGGATGAAGATTCGCCTTAGGGTCCCTGATGTGAATCTTTCGGAGATGGGGTTTGTGATCGATGGGGGAAATCTTCGTTTCCCGCTTTCCTTGATCAAAGGAATGCAAAACCGTTTCCTTGCTTCTCTGATCGATGAACGGAACGAACATGGCAAATATACCGATATCTTCGACTTTGCCGCCAGAACCGCCAAATATGGGTTGAACCTCCAGACTTTGGTGAAACTGATTGACGCGGGGGCTCTTGATTCGCTGCTGTCTTCTCGAGAAAGTCTGAGAACGAACGCTTACAAAGCGATGGAATATGCCCAGATGATGTTTGGCGAAGATGGTCAGGAATTGTTGATTGATTTAGGGATTTCCAAACCTTTGATCGAATATCACGAAGACGATGTCAAATTGAATCTCACCAAAGAATATGAGGCTTTGGGGATGATGGTTTCCGGCTCTCCGCTGTCGCTTTATCGGGAAAGGCTTTCCCAAGAAAGAATCGTCTCCTTGGACAATTTAGAGAATGCCTATGGTTCCTTCCAAAGCGCAGGCATCGTCAAATCCATCCGGGCAATCAATACCAAAAATGGCAAAAAGATGGCTTTCTTGCAGCTTTATGATGACGTCGCGGAAAAAGAATTCGTGATGTTCTCGGAAGTTTATGAAAGAAGCTACCCTTTCTTGAAAGTGGATGCCGCCTTGCTGATCCGTTGTCACAAAGACAATCGCAAACAAGGATCATACCTCATCGATGAGGCTACATTATTAGGAGAATAACCTTATGAAAAAATTACTCGTCATTGACGGCAATAGCCTCTTATTCCGCGCCTATTATGCCACCGCTTATGGCGGAGGGGCGATCATGTCCACCAAAGATGGGACGCCGACCAATGCGATTTTCGCCTTTGCCAATATGTTGGCCAAGATTCTTTCTTCTTTTCAAGGGGGAGAATCGATCTTCATTGGCTTCGACGCCGATGGCCACACCTTCCGCAAAGAGGAATTCGGGGCCTATAAAGCCAATCGTAAGCCAGTTCCGCCAGATTTGGTCAAACAATTCCCCCTTTCTCGCGATCTTTGCAAGGCTTTGGGAATCCTTTGTTATGAAGAACATGGAATTGAAGCCGATGATATCTGTGGCACCGTCGCCAAATGGGGCTCGCAGCACGGATATGAAGTCAAAGTCTACACTTCCGATAAAGACTATCTTCAATTAATCGACGAACATATCTCCATTTCCTTACTAAAAACCGGTCTCTCAAATATGGACCTTGTCACCCAGGGAAACATGAAAGAGAAATTTGGCTTTGAGCCTTTGCAGATCATCGATTTCAAGGGTCTTAGAGGGGATTCCTCTGACAATCTTCCTGGCATCCCCGGGGTTGGCGATAAGACGGCAGTCAAATTGATCAATGAATATGGCTCTTTTGAGAAAATCCTCGAAGTCGCCCCCACGCAAAAAGGAAAAGTCTGGCAAAGCATCGTCGAAAACGCCTCCTTGGGCAGACAATGCTATCATCTTGCCACGATTGTGACTGATGCTTCCTTGCCTTTCACTTTAGAAGATCTGGAATATCATGGATATCGATTCGAAGAAGTCAACGCCTTCGCCAACAAATACGAATTGAAGCAATTCCTTTCCCGTCTCCCTCTCTCTTTGAAAATCGGAGCGAAAGAAAAGAAAGAAATCGTCGAAAAAGAGATTGAATCTTTCCAAGGCGTCTCTCTTTCTGCTCCTTTAGGCGTGGCCCTTGACCTTGATTTTAATGAATATCACGACGAAAAGCCCTTGGGCATTGCCATTTCGAGCGACGGAGAGGTCTTCTACCAAAGCATCGAGAATTTCTTGAAGGATCGTTTGATTCAGAACATCTTGGAAGAGCCTTCTTTTGAGAAAAACGTTTATGATGGCAAAGCCACCATTTACGCCCTTCATTCCTTAGGCGTGGAATTAAAAGGCATCAAAAACGATCTTCTTCTCGCCGCCTATCTTCTAGATAGCTCGATTACTTCCAACCCATCCTTGGTCTATTCTTCCTTCGGGGTGGATATCGATGTCGAGGAGGAAGGCATGTCTTTGCTTTCTTCCGGCAAAAGAAAAACCACGATGAGGATGGCTTATTACGCCAATGAGTTGGTCGATAAAGCCATCAACAGCCTAAAATCCGTCGACGCTTACCGTCTTTATTCGGAAGTCGAAATGCCCTTGATGCTCGTTCTTGCCAAGATGGAAATCGAGGGATTCCCGCTTCATCAAGAGGTTTTGGAAGATTATGGCAGAGAATTTGCCGCCAAAAGGAATCATTGGCAAAATGAGGTTTATCGTCTCGCAGGAAAGGAATTCAACATCAATTCCCCAAAACAAGTCGGGGAGGTCCTTTTCGACGATCTGAAATTGAGAAACCCGAAAAAAGGCTCCACTTCCGTCGAAGTCTTGACCGAATTGCAACACGACCATCCTGTGATCCCAGCGATTCTCACCTATCGGAAATATGCCAAACTGATGTCCACTTATATTGAGGGATTAGAGCCATTCATCAAAGAAGATGGACACATTCATTCTTATTTCAACCAGGCGCAGACCTCTACCGGTCGGCTTTCTTCCTCCTCTCCGAATCTTCAAAATATCAGCGCCAGGGACGAAGAAGGGGCGCAAATCAGAAAAGCTTTCTATTATGACGACCCTGATGTCGTGATGCTTTCTTTGGATTATCATCAAATCGAATTACGTATCCTTGCCGCTTTATCTTCTTGCAAGAAATATATTGACGTCTTCAATTCAGGACGCGATGTCCATACCGAGACCGCCAAAATGATTTTTCATGTCGAGGAGGTCGATTCTTTGATGAGACGCCGTGCCAAAGCCGTCAATTTTGCCATCATTTACGGCACCACCGTCTTTGGCTTGGCACAACAAATCGACGCCTCTTGGGAGGTTGCCAAGGAAGTGATCCGGAATTTCTATCTCTCTTATCCAGAAGTCGGCGATTATCTGAATCGCATCATCCACGATGCCGAAACCAAAGGCTATGTGACGACGATGTTTGGGAGAAGAAGGTATCTTAGAGAGATCAATGATTCGAATTATATGAAGCGCGAAGCCGCAAGACGCGCCGCCTTGAATGCCCCAGTCCAGGGGTCTGCTGCCGATTTGATCAAATTGGCGATGGTTCAAGTCGATCGTTTCTTAAGCGAGAACAAGCTCAAGACGAAGATGGTCTTGCAAATCCATGACGAATTGCTTTTCCGCGTTCCGAAAGACGAGCTTGATTTCGTGAAAGAAAATGTCACGAAAATCATGGAAAACGCCATTCAATTGCCAGTGAAGCTCACCGTTGAGGCGGGCGTTGGCCATAGTTGGTATGAGGCAAAGGATTGATTATGCCTGAACTCCCAGAAGTTGAAACTGTCGTACGAATCCTAAATCCCTTTCTCCAAGGGAAAAAGATTCTTTCGGTGAGGGTGTTTCGCGAGAAAAACATCCTTTCCGGGGCCAAAAAATTCATCTCTTCTCTTGCTGGCGAGACTTTCTTAAATGTCACGCGGAAGGGAAAATACATTCTCTTTCATCTCACCAATGAAAAAGTCATCGTCTCCCATCTTCGGATGGAAGGGAAATATTTCGAAGGGAAAGCCAAAGAAGCTCCTCAGAAACATGACCTTTTGATTTAAGCTCCTCAGAAACATGACCTTTTGATTTACGATTTTGACGATGGGACCTCTCTTCGCTACAACGACGTGAGAAAATTCGGGACCATCGAATTGAAAAAGGAAAAGGATCTTTTCTCCACTCCACCGCTAAATCAAATCGGGCCCGAGCCGATGGAGATGGACCCCGCTGATTTCTACGCTGGGTTAAAAAAGAGAAAAAATAAGCCAATTAAGGAAGTTTTGCTCGATCAAAACTTCATTTCTGGGATTGGCAACATCTATGATTGCGAGATTCTTTATCGAGCGAAGATCGACCCTCGTATGAACGCAGGTCTCCTTTCCAAGCCCCAGGCAGAAACCATCTTAAAAGAAGCTCGAGAAGTCTTAAAGGAAGCCATTGAGCAAGGGGGCTCCACCATCAAATCTTATCATCCGAAAGAAGGCGTCACCGGGAGGATGCAAAATTCCCTCCAAGCCTATGGCAGACAAGGAGAGCCTTGTTCTCGGTGCCATGCCCCATTAAGAAAAATCTCTTTAGGGGGCCGTGGAACCGTTTATTGCCCGATCTGCCAGCACTCCACCCGCCCCTTCGTGGTCGGTGTGTCTGGGCCTATCGCCTCAGGCAAAAGCAGCGTCACTTCTTATTTAAAGGAAAAAGGATACCACATTTTGGATGCCGACCATCTTGCCCATCAGTCTTACCAAGATCCCAAAATCCAAGAAACCTTAAGAAAAGAATTTGGCGATGAGATTTTTCGTTCTGGCAGAATCGATCGTAAAAAATTGCTTTCTTTGGTCGCAGAAAACAAGGAGAAAAGACTCCTTTTGAATCGTCTCATCCATCCTTACGTCTTTCAGAAAACGCAAGAGGCGATCGATCATGGAAAATATAAGAAAATCGTGGTTGATATGCCTCTTTTGATTGGATCTCCGATCGAAAACGAATGTGATTTGATTATCGCGGTGATTGCCGATCAAAAAACACGAGAAAAACGGCTCCAAAGTCGAGGGGTCGATGTCGAAAAATCTTTGGCGTTGAATCGTGATTTCCCTCTGGGGGCATTAAAAAAAGCCGCCGGGATCATCCTTGATGGCTCTGGCGACTTAGCCAATTTAAGAAAACAGCTGGATTCTTGCCCTTTCCTTTAACGAGAAAGCATATTTTCCAATCCCCGTTCGACATGGCATTCTGCTTTGGGGTCGAGATTGTTCCGAATTAAAGAGACCAGTTTTTTGGCGATCAGCCTTCCGCCATATTTCGCCCCATATAATTCTTCGATTTCCTCTAAGGAATAATCCGAGGCGAAGAAAGTGATGCGATGTTCCTTGGAACGTTCGGAGAGAAGAGGCAAGACGATTTGGTCTCTAACATAATCGGATTTGAATTCAGAGCCAAATTCATCGATAACGAGATATTCGATGGATTCTAAGGTTTTCATCACTTCATCGAATTTGTTTTTCTCTTTGACGGCCAAACCTTTGAGTTCATCGAAGCGTTGATTGGCGTTAATGAAAGCGACTTTTTTGTTCTGCCTGGCAAGGTCGTTGGCAATGGCGGCTAAAGCGTAGGATTTGCCACCCCCCTGCTCCCCATAAAGGTACACCCATTTTTTAAGGATTTCGCGACGTAATGGGGAGGAGATGATTTTCTTTAACGCTTTCTCGCGGGCTGTTTTGAAACTTTTCACGGAGGCGGTAAGCCAGGCATCCGGGAAATCGCGGAGATAATAATTTTCCAAAAGGCGGCGTTTCTCTTTTTGGAAGGTGGTTTCTTCATAATGGAAGGAAAGTTTTCCAGCGTCGGATATTTCTAATACCATTTGCATCGTCGAGGGGGTTTCTCCATTGAAATCTTTCTCTTCGGCGGCGATCTCTTTTTGATTGTCTTGATAAGAAACCAGGATAGGAAGATAAGAAAGAAGCTCTTCTTCTCCGATTCCGAGCTCTTTTAATTTCGCCATCAAAGGACGATCGTTCTTGATTTCGGCAAGCAAAGATTCCACGCTGAAAGAATTGGTCTTCACTCCACTATCCACATTTTTGATTTGATCGAAATCTTCCCTCATTTTTCTCTCCTTTATAAGCTTTCCAACAAAGCTTCGTAATCGTCTTCTTCGTCATCTTCCTCCGTTGGGGCCACCGATGGCGTAACGACTGGCTTTTCCTCGACAGGGTCTTTCTTATTCTCTTTCTTTGGAACGATGGTTTTCTTGTTTTCCTCTTTTTTGCCCCTCTTTTTCAAAGATGAGCCCGTCTTCCCTAAATAATTGAGGGCATCGATGGCGGTGAGACAGCCCTCTCGAACCAAAGAGCCTGCTAATTTTTCCACATAAGAAGCGTTTAGGACGTTTTCTTTGATTTGCAAGACATAGAAAACAAGGGCGTTGCAGACGTTCTCTGGCAACCCCATTTCTCCGACGAGGGTATTGATGAGTTTTAAATCGCTGGAGGCGGGTTTTCCGCCTTTTTGGAGTTTGGAAAGGAAATCGACGGCACTTAAGGAATCCATCGCTCGAACCATTTGGGCGATGCCACTATTTCCATGAATCTCCGAATTTTTGCCCTGAGATCGATGCATATAAGGCCGGGAATCATTTTCGAGGCACAATTGCGAAAGTTTCGGAAAATCGACACGTTCCCCATAATCTTTCCCTAAGCGCAAAGCTTGGGCCGTCAAAGAGGCGATGGCTTCTTCATCGAAAGCGTAAAGAGCGGCAAAACGCGCGACTTTGGTATATTCAGCCTGGCTTAAAGTGTTCTCTTTGATGGCAGGCAATTCTTCTTTTAAGGCATCGAGGAATTTCTTTTTGTCGAAATAGAGGCTAATTGGGGCGTATTTGGAACCTCCGATGGAAGAAGTGATGGAATGATAAACATCCTCTTTGGGGTCCAATTGGAAATAATCCATGAATTTCTTGGAAATATTCTCATATCCCTCAGGCAGAGGCTCAAGACGATATTTAGAAACGATCGCATCGACTCGTTGTTCCCCGATAAACCGCCTTAGGGTGCCTACCAATAATTCATTCGAGAAAAATTCTTTCGGGCCCCTGGGAGAGTAAATGGCGTAGGCAAAAGAATTGCCCTCGCTTTTTTTGAGTCGATAAGTGACGACCAAACCGATGGCTTCTAGGGCTTCTAACGCATTGAAAAATTCCCCTTCGGAGATTTGATATTTAAGGTAGAATTCCGAATGTGGGTGACTTTCCCCACTTCTTTCATTCCGCAAGCCAAGATAGATGGAAATGGTTTTTAGTCCCAAAATCGGGGCATAGAAATCAAGAAGATATCCTACATCATTAGAGGAGAAGATACTTTCTTGATAAACTCGATAGGTATCGGTGACGTTGGCTTGTTCCATAGCCTATTTATTCTAGCATAGAAGTTAGAATTTTATAGATATTGATTCGATAAAATCTATATTTTTCGTAGTTTTCCACAATGGTAAGAGAAGAAAAATCTAGACAAAATGTGAAGAATTTAATTTTCTCCACCGAAAACGAATTTTTTTCCACAACTTTCAATCTTGAAAGAATTGGCGTTTTTTATGTCGGTTTGACAACGAGAGGCTTATAATCTAGAGGTAGGAATTTTGGTATGATCAAAAGAATCGGGATATTGACTTCTGGCGGAGATGCCCCAGGAATGAATGCAGCCATTCGTGCTGTCGTCCGTTCTGCCCTTTCTTATGGGTTGGAACCTTATGGCATCTATAATGGCTATCGTGGATTGATTCAAAACGAAATCGTCCCGATGGACCGTTCTTCTGTCTCGGATATCGTCAATCGCGGCGGGACGATTCTCAAAACCGCCAGACTTCCCGAATTCTGTGAGAAAGAAATTCAATTCAAGGCCGTGGAAATCCTTCAAAGACAGGGGATCGAGGCTTTGGTTGTCATCGGTGGGGATGGCACTTATCGAGGGGCGAAAGCCTTAAGCGAACTTGGCATCAACTGCGTTGCTTTGCCAGGCACAATCGACAATGACATCGGCTCCACCGATTATACGATCGGCTTTGATACGGCGTTGAACACCATCATCGATGCCGTGGATAAAATCCGTGATACCACCGAATCTCATTCTCGTTGTTCCATCGTTGAAGTCATGGGCAATCATTGCGGGGATTTGGCCCTCTATTCTGGGATCGCGGAAGGCGCGGAAATCATCATCACCCCAGATTTTAGGATGAGCGATGAGGAACTTTTCTCCACCCTTCGTAAAATGAGAGAAAAAGATGTGAATCGTCGGGCTATCGTCATCGTATCCGAGAAAATCTATCCCGATATTCATGAATTCGCCAAAAAAGTCGAGAAGGAGACGGGATTTAATACAAGAGCAACCACCCTTGGCTATATTCAGCGCGGTGGCTCCCCTTCCACTTTCGACCGGGTCTTGGCAGGGAGAATGGGAGCCTATGCCGTGGATCAATTAATCGCCGGCAAAGGGGGAATCTGCGTCGGAGTGCGAGGCAATACCCTAGTCGATTATGAAATCAGCAAAGCCTTGGCCATGAAGAAAAAGCGCGACGATTCGATGATCACTATCGTCAAGCAGATCAATAAATAAGGAGAACGATCCATATGTTCAACATGAAGAAAACGAAAATCGTCTGTACCATCGGGCCAGCGTCCGACACCCCGGAAATGATGTACAAGCTCTATCAGGCAGGGATGAACGTCATCCGCATCAATTTTTCCCATGGCACCCATGAACAGCAATTGAGCAAACTCCAGATTGCCCGCTCCTTTGAAGAGAAATACGGGATCTACATCCCGGTTTGTTTGGACACCAAAGGCCCAGAAATCCGTACCGGAATGATGGAAGGGGGAAAAGTGCCAGTCAAGAAAGGGCAGATCATTCGCATCACTTCCGAAAAAATCCTTGGCACGGCGGAACGTTTCTCCTGTTCTTATGCCGGTTTATATGATGACATTCAAATTGGCCATATGATTTTGGTCGATGATGGCAATTTGATCCTTAAATGCATCGAAAAAGACGAGAAAACCCACGAGGTCATCGTCGAAGCGCAAAACAACCACTACATCTCCGACCGCAAGGGGATGAATATCCCCGAAGATGACGTTTCCGTTCCTTTTATTTCCGAGCAAGATGAGAAAGATCTTCAATTCGGAGCTGAAAATGATGTCGATGGGATTTTCGCTTCCTTTGTCCGCCGTCCTGAAGATATCCGTGACATGCGTGCCGTCTTGGCGAAATTCGGGAACCCGGATATTCCGATCTTCGCGAAAATCGAGAACCCGGAAGGCGTGAGAAAAATCGAGGAAATCATCAAAGAAGCCGATGGCATTATGGTCGCCCGCGGCGATTTGGGAGATGAAATCCCGCCAGAGCAAGTCCCTCTTGTCCAGCGAAGAATCATCAAACTCTGCCGTCGCGCGGGGAAACCGGTCATCACGGCAACTCAGATGTTAGATTCGATGACCACTCACCCGAGGCCAACTCGCGCAGAAGTTTCCGATGTGGCCACCGCCATTGACGAATCCAGCGACTGCGTGATGCTTTCTGGCGAATCTGCTTCTGGTTTGTACCCCGTCGAATCCGTCACGATGCAAGCCAATATCGCCAAGGCCATGGAAAGCGAGCTTCCTTACGAAAATATGGCTAAAGAGGCTTATGACGTCTCTGATCATACCGTCAATGACGCGATTGCCAATTCCATTGCCAATACGGCTTTATTGATCAACGCCAAGCTAATTTTCAATTTCACCCAGACTGGGCGCAGCACCAAGCGGATTTCCAAAGCCCGTCCATGCTGCCCTATCATCTCCATCACCTGCAATCGTCAAGTAGCCCTTGAAAGTGGCTGGTTATGGGGCGTTTATGCTCATTTGATTCCAACAACGATGCCTGACTTCATCGAAGAGATGGAGGCGATTGCCTTGAAACTAGCCAGAGATTTAGGCGTCATGCCAGGAAGCCAAATCATCATCGCCGGTGGCACCCCAACGGGAGCGGGAAAGACCAACTTCATGCGTATCGTCCAAACCCCGGTCATCAAAGATTTTGAATAAAACCTCTTGCCCCATTGATTTGGGGCTTTTTTTGATAGGACAACCGAATGATTGATTTGGTGACTAGAACAATCGTTTTTCCGATTGCCGAAAAGACTTGCACCACAGCCCGTTCGTTTTACGTTATTGTCTTGACGTTAAAGAAACGATTAACCTTTTAACACTACACTTTTTCTACTTTCCCTCGTCTTTTGCTTGCAATTCTTTTTAACTCTTCTAAAATGAAAGGGCATTGACGGAGACATGCTTAAATGCCTATAGGCATAAGAAGTACCACTCCTGAGCTCCTGGCGATGAGTCAGGCGAGACCTAGCTACGTTACAGCGGGAGAGTGCTTTCTTCTTTTTAAGAGGAAAGAAACAAGGTGGTACCACGCGGAAGCGTCCTTCGTTTAAGGGCGTTTTTTATTTTCTTCGCCCGGAAAGAGGAAACCGATATGAAGGTGATTTATCAAGAAAAAGAAGTCGAATTGGAAGATGGCGCCAACGGCTTCGTCGCGGCAAAAATCCTAGATGCCGAAGAGAAAAACAAGGACATCGCCATCAAATCCGAGGGCAAATTATTGGATCTGAGAAGCCCTTTGCATGAGGGTGAGAGAATTGAATTTGTCAAAATTGGCTCTCCTGAGGCATTTGAGATCCTTAACCATTCCACTTCTCATTTGATGGCCCAGGCATTGAAGAGACTTTACCCCGATTGCCAATTTGGCTATGGGCCAGCCATCGAAGAAGGGTTCTATTATGACGTTGATTTCGGCGATAAGACGATCACTGAAGCCGACTTCCCTGCCATCGAGGCGGAGATGAAGCGCTGCGCCAAAGAAAACAGCCCTTATTTACGTTCGGAATTAAACGCCGAAGAAGCGCGCGTCAAATTCCATTCCAACCCTTACAAACAAGAATTAATCAACGAGCATCAAGAAGAAAGCCTCTCTTGCTACCAACAAGGCGAGTTCATCGATTTCTGCCGTGGGCCTCATCTCCCTTCGACGGGAATGATCAAGCATTTCAAATTGCTTTCCGTGGCTGGCGCTTATTGGAGAGGCGATTCCAAAAACAAACAATTGACCCGCATTTACGGCACTTCTTGGTGGAGCGAGGAAGAACTCAAAGAACATCTTGAAGTCTTAGAGAGACGCAAAGCCAACGACCACCGCAGATTAGGCCGTGAACTGTCGTTGTTCTTTATTTCCGACTATGGCCCAGGATTCCCGTTCTTCCTGCCTAATGGGATGATCGTGAAAAACGCCTTGCTTGATTATTGGAGAGGCATCCACCGCCGCTATGGCTATCAGGAAATCGAAACCCCAACGATGCTTTCCCGTGAGCTTTGGGAGACTTCCGGCCATTGGGATCATTACAAAGAAAACATGTACACGACCAAGATCGACGAGAAGGATTTTGCGATCAAGCCGATGAATTGCCCAGGCGCGATCCTTTCTTATCAATCCGCAATCCATTCTTATCGTGAGCTTCCGCTCCGTTATGCTGAATTAGGCCACGTCCATCGTCATGAGGCCTCAGGTGCCTTAAACGGTTTATTCCGTGTCCGTGCCTTCACTCAGGATGATGCCCATATCTTCGTTAGGCCAGATCAAATCGAAGAAGAGGTCAAGAACATCATGAGACTCTTCGACGAGGTCTATGAAGTCTTTGGCCTATCCTATAAGATCGTCCTTTCTACCAGACCGGACGATTATATTGGAAACCCAGAATTCTGGGAAAAGAGCGAAGCTGCTTTGGCTGAGGCTTGCAAAGATTCCGGCCATGAATATCAAATCAACGCCGGCGATGGGGCTTTCTATGGTCCAAAACTTGACTTCAAGCTCCGTGATTCGATGGGTAGAACCTGGCAATGTGGGACAATTCAATTAGATGTCAACCTCCCGCACCGCTTCGGCTGCACCTATGTGGATAAAGATGGCGAAAAGAAAGAGCCAATCATGCTTCACCGTGTCGTCTTTGGCTCGATTGAGCGATTCCTCGGGATCATCATCGAAAATTATGGCGGCGCCTTCCCGACCTGGTTGGCCCCAGTTCAAGTCAACATCCTCCCTGTCTCCAACCTCAACCATGGGGAATATGCCCACGAAGTCTATGAAAGGCTCTTTAACGAAGGCATCCGTGTCAAGGTGGATGAATCGGAAGATAAGCTTGGCTATCGTCTCCGTAATTCTCAAATCAATAAGATCCCATTCACCCTTGTTGTCGGGGAAAACGAAGTCAAAGACCGTACGGTCACTTATCGTGTCTATGGCTCGCCAAAGCAAATCACCGTCTCTTTGGAAGAATTCGTTAAACTCATCCATCATTCCATCGACACCAAAGCCCGTTATTGAGGGAAAATAAAAGAAAAGGTCCGATTCAGTCGGACCTTTTTGTGATATGGCCTAATTTTGTCCTTTTGGGATGAAGATATCTTCGGAGTGTTTGCTTTCTAATTCCAATAAGGCTTTTTTCAGCTCAAGAGGCCCACAATAAGTGACGAGATTCCCTCCTTTGCCGATGACACGATGGTCAGGGATAAAGATCGGGATTGGGTTATGGCTTAAGGCGTTGGCCACGGCTTTCGCGGCATTGGGTTCTCCGATGGCTTCAGCCACTTCTTCAAAGGTTTTCGTGTGCCCATAAGGAATGGTGCAAACGTAATTATAGACTTTCATGTCAAAGTCCGATCCTGTGTAAAAGAGGCGGACATGAAATTGTTTCAATTGGCCAAAGAAATATTGATTGAGCTGGCAGATGGCATCGTAAAGGCATAGATTTTCTTCATTTTCTGCACCCAAAGGGTCATTTGCCCCAAAAAGCATTCCAATCAAAGAACGTTCGTTGGCGAGCAAGGTAACGTCATTGATCAAAGTGTCATAAACAGCATAATGTATCGCCATTATTTAACCTCGTTAAGAATATTATTAAGATTTCATCGAAAAAATGCAAATTCTTGGACCGTTTCCGAAAATCAATTCCTATGGGTTGCATTGTTGATTAAATGCCTTTTTATCGAATAGTTTTGTTACCTAAAAATAAGGATAATATTCGTCGATAGAAAATTTTTTGGCGAAGATTTCTTTTCGTTTTCCTTTTCTAAAAGGGAAGGGTTTCGGAGAAAAAGGAAAATTTCTGTTGCAAAGAGAAAAGAAACGTGGATAATTATTCACGTAAATAAAGTAGAAAGCAGTTCTTCCACGAACTCGCCGGACTTCCTAAGGAAATCGGCTGACGCTACAACCAATGAACCTAAAAGGTTAATGCGTGCGTGGTAAGAATGCCACGCTATTTTGTTTCCAAGGGAGGATACCAACTATCGCTTACAACAATAACAATCGCCGTCCTGAGAAAAGACACGATCCAATCAATGAGAACGTGCGTTATCCGCAAGTTCGCGTCATTGGCCCAGAAGGTGAACAATTAGGAATCATGACTTCCCGCGAAGCTAACAGCCTCGCGATGAGCTATCAACTTGACCTTTATTGTGTCGCCCCTAATGCCAATCCGCCAGTATGCCGCATCTGCAATTATGGAAAACTTCGCTTCGAGAAGCAAAAACAAGACAAGCTCAAGAAGAAGAATCAGAAAGTCCAAGAATTGAAGCAAATTCAGCTGACTCCACAGATTGGAACGCACGATTTGGAAACCAAAGCCCGCAAAGGCAGAGAATTCCTGGAAAAAGGCGATCGGGTCGAAGTTTGTGTCGTTTTCCGTGGAAGACAGATGTCTCACCTGGAAATCGGCGAAGAAGTCATGCAACACTTCAACGAGATTCTCGCTGATGTCGCGTCTGTCGACAAAGCCCCATATTGGGAAGGTAAGTGGTACAAGGAAATCCTTGCGCCGATCAAGAAGAAACAGCAATAAGGAGAAAAATCATGCCGAAAATGAAGACCAGCCGTACCATGGCGAAGCGTGTTAAATTCACCGGTACTGGCAAAGTGAAGGTCCACCACGCAGGAATGGGCCATTTAGCACCAAGAAAAACGAGAAAGCAAAGAAAGCATCTCGCCCAAGCCTATTATCTCGCGAAACACGACGAGAGAACGATCAAGGAATGGGTTTCGAAATAAGCAAGGAGAATCTAGACTATGGCAAGAGTTAAGGGTGGTACCGTTACCCGCGCACGTCGCAAAAGAATTTTGAAGAAAGCAGAAGGCTATTTTGGTTCGAAGCACCTTCTCTTCAAGACCGCGAAAGAACAAGTTCTTCACGGCTATATGTATGCTTACATCGCCAGACGCGATCGTAAATCCGATTTCCGCAAGCTCTGGATCAAGCGTATCAACGCTGGTTGCCGATTAAATGGCATCTCTTATTCCAAATTCATCAATGGTTTGACCAAAGCTGGCGTCATCTCCAAAGAAGGCACCGGCCTTAACAGAAAGATGTTAAGCGAAATGGCCATCCATGATCCTAAGGCGTTCGCCAATCTTTGCGATATCGCTAAGAAAGCGTTAGCCTAAATCGTTCTTGAACGCAAACAAAAACTCCGATTCAATCGGAGTTTTTTCTTTTTATTCTCTTCCTTCCTGAAGATCATCGTGTTCGTAATAAGCCTCTTCCCCTTCTTTCATGATGATGACAGAGACATTACGAACGCATTCATCCACCAATGGTTCCCAGGCGAATTTCTTTTCGAAATATTCGCATTCAGAGATCTTCGGCTTGGTCTTCGGCTTTTTGGGTTTGAAAATCGTGCAACAATCTTCAAAAGGACGAATCGAGATCTCATAAGTCCCGATTTTCTCCGCCAGCTGGATGACTTGCAGTTTGTCCATGACGGCAAGCGGGCGGATGATGGGATAATTCGTAACAGAATTGATGGCAATCATCGATTCCAAAGTCTGGGAGGCGACTTGGCCGATGGATTCTCCTGAGCCGATCGCCAAGCAATGATGGAGTTTGGCAAGACGTTCGGCGATCCGGAACATCATTCGCCGCATGATGGTGATGCAATATGGCTCATCGACATTTTGGTAAATGGCCAACTGCAATTTGGTGAAGGGAACGATATTCAGACGAATGTCAGGCTGATAGACGTTCAATTGTCTGAGGATGTCTTTGAGTTTGTCTAAAACGGCATCCGAGGTATAAGGTGGGGCGGCGAAATGAATGCATTCGATGCGCACTCCTCTTCTAAGGAAAGCATAAGCAGCGACCGGAGAGTCGATACCACCGCTTAACATCATCATGATTTTCCCATTCATCCCCAAAGGATATCCTCCGGCGCCAGGATAGGTGTGGGCATACAGATAAGCGGCATCGTCACGAATTTCCACGTGCAAGGAAAGATCGGGATGATGGACGTCTACGGAAAGAGAAGGACAATTCTTTAAAAGGTAACCGCCTAATTCTCTAGCGATCTCATAGGAATGCTTAGGATAGGTTTTGTCGCTTCTTTTGGCGATGACTTTGAAAGTTTTCCCTTGCTCCGATTTCATCAAAGAGAGAGCGTTTTCTTTCAAAGAAGCGAAATCTTTCTCGCTGCGATAGACCAAAGAGATTTTCTGAATCCCAGACACCTCTTGCAACGCTTCAATGATAGGTTTTGGGTCTTCTCCGTTTAAAACGACGTAAGTATGGTCGTGGTCATGACGGAAAGAGAGGGTCGGGAATCCCTTCAAGGCGTGGCGGATGTTTTTCCCTAGTTCGCGGATAAAGGCCTTTTTGTTATCCCCTTTGGTGCTTAATTCCCCATAATGGATCATCAGGTGGTCGTAGTTCATCGATCAATCGTCCTTTCGATAATGTCATTTAATTTGGCAATGAAAATCTTAGCTTCTTCCAACTCATTCATCGAAGAAAGAGAGATTCTCATTGAATTGCTCGCCCTCTCTTTTCCTAAGCCCATGGCCAGCAAAACATAGGAGACCGGCTCTCCTTTGCTATGGCAGGCAGAAACGCTAGAAACATAGATTCCTTCGTGAGATAAGGCTTCGGTGATGACCGACGCTTTTTTATGGAGGAAAGAAAAATTGAGGATATAAGGCGTCGCATCGGAGGGAGAATTGATGACAATCTCTTTGTTCTCTTTTAACGCTTCTCTTAGATAAGAAGAGAGGATTTGGACCGTCTCTAGATTTTTCTGGCGGTTGTTTTTCGCGAGATGGACCGCCTGTGCCAAACAGCAAGAGCCCGCCATATCGACGGTGCCAGAACGGAACCCGAACTCCTGATCTCCTCCGATATTTTGCGGAGAGAGGGTGATATTTTTACGGAAAAGCAAGGCGCCTGTTCCTTTTAAACCGTGGATTTTGTGCCCAGAAAAGGAGAAAAGGTCGATTTCTTCATAAGGAAGGGAAATTTTCCCGATCGCCTGGGTAATGTCAACGTGGAAAAAGGCTTTGGGGAAACGATGGACGATGTTGGCCAAGGAATGGATGTCATTGATTGTCCCCGTTTCATTGTTAATCCCCATAATAGAGACGAGAATCGTGTTTTTGTCCATTGCCTCTTCTAAAACGCACGGCTCGACTTTTCCTTCTTCATTCACCGGAAGATAAACCACTTCAAAGCCATTTTGCTCCATCCGGCGGAAAACATTGAGCACGGAAGGGTGTTCGACTGCGCTGGTGATGATCTTTTTCCCGCGATTCTTGTATTGTTCGCAGATCCCCTTGATCGCCAGATTGTTGGCTTCCGTAGCGCCGCTTAGGAAAACCAGCTTGTGGGTTTTGGTGAGACGAAAATCAGAAAGGATAGAATTTCTGGCCTCTTCGAGACATTTGTTCGCCTCCCTTCCCAAGGCGTGGCGGGAGGAAGAGTTGGCGAAAAACGATTCGCTGTAACGCTGGAATAAAGAAAGGACGGCTTCAGAGGGCTTGGTAGTTGCCGCATTATCAAAATAGATCATAGCAATGATTAACGAGAATGGTTGACGTCTTGAACGATACGGTAGGATTCTTTGTAAGAGGTGTTGGCAAACATGGCTTCTCCTTGGGAAACGATTTGTTCCACCGCCGCATTTCCGGCGCGATAACGGTTGGCGTGGACAATCGCTTGTTCGGCTTTGGCGATATCTTCTTTGGTTTCCATGATTTCCTTAGCAACGGCGTCGCCTTCTTCTTTGAGCCTGCCAAGTTCTTCCTGGACTTTCTTGATATTGACTGGCATCGTATTCAAATCGGCATAAAGAAGGTCAATCGTCTCATAGATGGAACGGAACTTCGGGGCGAAATGTTTATTTAAGGCTTCAACGCGCAGGGAACGAACTTCGCTTTCGCCATTTTTCGTCCTCTCAAAATAGACTCGCACGGCGCTGGCAGCCTCGCCGAAAGAAGATTTTAAAGAATGAAGATAGCGTTCAAAATCCTCTAATTGTGTCTTGGCTTTGTCTGCCAGTTTCTTTAATTCATCCATTTTTTCGATTAGGACGGTGTAAAGTTGTGGCGAGTTGCTATGGACATAGTTATCAAGCAACGTTTTGGCAGCCTCGGCATCGTTGATGGCAAGGCCGATATCTTTCATCGTCTGGATATCGTCGGCTCCTAAAAGATAATAAGATTTGATCTCTTCGATGTTGTTGGAGAGATTCACGAATTTTTGATGAATCTCATTTTCTTCGCGATAGATTTTCTCGTTGTTGGCTAAGAAAATCGCTCGAGCCTCCACTTCTTTATCAAAAGCTTCGTTATATCCGTCGATGTTGGTGCGAATGGTGTCGATGGCTCGGGAAACGCCGTTGTTATTGAGCACCTTGATGGATTGGGTGAGAGCGTTGATGTCGGCATCCATCTTATCGATTTCTTTTTTGGAGACGATGTGATTAAGCGGATAGCCTTCTTTCAGCAAATCTTGGTAACGGTTCCTTAAGGAAGAGATCTTATCTGGCAAAACCGAGGTCACTTCCAGGCAGGTGTTGGGCAAGGTATTGAGCAAAAGATCGATTTGGCCGAGGATTTTATCCACCTCATTCAGATAGATGTCTTTGGCTTCTTGGTAAGAGGCTTTGTCTTTTTGCTCATCGGCAAATTCGATTTTCGCATCGATCCGTTTGAACAACGCCCCCATGCTTTCGGCAACCAAAGAAAGATCATCGGCCTCCGAATTGTATTTTTGTTTGATGGAACGATATTTCTCTTTCTCTTGCAAAGACAAAGAAGTGATTTCCTCTTCTAAAGAGAAAACCTCGATCAATCCCTCTTTTAAGGCTTCGACACGGGAGACATAGTCTTCAATCTCCGCTTTGGCTGTTGGAAGGAAATTTTTAAGTTCGCCCCAATGTTTGCCATCAAGCGCATCTTTCAAAGAATTGGCAACGGATTGGGCATTGGCGTCGCTCCCATCGCGAACGTCTTTGAATTTCATATGCCATGTCGTGTATGGGTCGATATAGAGAATATTCAGATCGGAGATGGCTTTCAAACGGGTGACGTAGCGTTGGATATCCCCGAAAAGGACGGCGTGTTCTGTCTCAAAATCGCCGATGATATCCTTGGCTTGTTTCTTTAAGACACTGCGTTTGATCAAAGTGAAATAAAGCAAGAAAGTCAAACCGGCCGCCGCCAGGATTGCCACCACAATGATCACTATCAATAAAGTCGTATCTATCATAATCTTCTCCGATTACTATTAAATATATCACGCTTGCAAGCGCAGGCGCGATAAAGAAATAAAAAGAAAGTGCAAAAAGAGCACTGTTTTCCTTGACGAGGGGAGGTTAGGCAACTAAACTTAATCCTGCGTGAAAGCTAGCAGGCTTCTACGTTTCCGTCTGACGTTATCCATTAAAACACAAAGTAAGACCGCGCTACCGGTACCGAAATCACAGGATAACACCCGGGAAATGGGAAAGGCCCTCTAAACTTTGTTAACGCAAAGAAAGGAGACATCAATATATGTCCAAATTCACAGGATCCAAATGGAAGCAATCCCGTCGCTTTGGTTTTAGTGTGCTCGAAACCGGCGATGAACTCAAAAAGAGAGCATATGGCCCAGGCCAACACGGCCAAGATCGTAAGAGAAAGCCATCGGAATATGGCGCTCAGCTTGTCGAGAAACAAAAACTCAAAGAGCTCTATGGCATGAACGAAAGACAATTCCGTCGTATGTTCATCATGGCTAAGAAAGACAAGAACACCGTTACCGGACTCGCCTTCTTCCGCATTCTCGAAAGCCGTCTTGACAACCTTGTCTATCGTATGGGCTTTGCCCGCACTCGTGCTGCCGCCCGTCAATTGGTCAACCACGGACACGTCACCGTCAATGGCAAGAAAGTCGATATCGCCTCTTATTTGGTGAATGTCGGCGATACCATCGGCTTCAAAGAGGAATCCCCTCTTGCCGTTGTCAAAGCTTCTGTCGAAGGCAAACCAGCCGTCCCTGGCTATGTCACTGTCGATGCTGAGAAATTCACCGGCGTCTTCGCTAGACTCCCAGAAAGAAACGAACTTCCAAAGGAAATCAACGAAGCCCAAATCATCGAATACTACAACCGCAAGTTATAATCCACATCAATGTAGCAAGGATCAAGCGTCATCTTCGAGATGGCGCTTTTCTTTATTAAAAAAGCACTCCTGCGATGGAGTGCTAGAGATTAATTCCCAGAGGTTTCGTCTTCCCCTTTGTCTTGTTTTTTAGGAGGAAGAGGTTGCTCAGGGTAGATCTTTGGGTCATTCAAGGCTTCTTTGGAAGGAAGATTGGCAAATTCCCAGAGATGTTCTTTCAAAATGGCTTCGTCATCATCTTCAGCGACCTTTTGATAGAGCGAATATTCTGCGCCTAAATTAATCTTGACGTTGCTGACGCCGATTACTTCTGGTTCTTCTTCCCCACTATCGGGGTCGTATGAAGCGATTTTGCTGTCGAAGTCTTCTTCGAAGATGGATGGGGAAATGTCCAGGTCTAATTTGAAACTAGAGCCGATTAATCCTGCCTCGTTATAGTCAAGCCGCAAGGAAAAACGGTTGATGTTAAGCGCTTCATCAAGAGAGGCGACAAGGTCTTGGATCTGCTTCTTGGTGATGGTCAGTTCCAAATCTTTTGTGATTTCCTTTCCTTCCTCATCTTTGGTGGTATAAGGGATTTTGATGGTGTGTTGCCAATCTTCTTCTAGAGTGTTCAATGGAGAAGATAAAGCGGCAAAGAAAGATTGATCTTCGTCAAAGGAGGCGCTTAAGGTATAAATGTCATCCTTCTTGGAAGAGACTAAGACAGGAATATAATCCTCGATTCCCGGGAATAGATATTCATCAACGATTTTCCCCCATTCTGTGGCAAGATTTTCAAATGGGGCGGGGTTTTCTTCTTCCCCTGCCTTTTCTTCTTCAGGGATTGTGAGGTAGCCCTTTGAGACATAATCGAAGGTAGGATCTAATTCTGGGTCATCGTTAGGATAGACGGAATAGCCCATTCGATCTAAAAGCCCACAGACGTAGCTTCTCATGCCGAGAAACAAGAAAGCGGCGTTGCTTTCATCGCCTTCTTCATCGTCAAAATCATAATAAATGCGATCGGGATAGGCATTTCCCGCATAATAGAGATTCGCATACATGTCAGAGGCAAAAGAATTAATCAAACGATTGATCGCTTTGGCACGTGTCCCGAAAAGAGGGCCGAGGCCATATTGGATTTTATCGACATCGGCATCTTGGATTTGGAACGAGAAATTGTAATCTTCTTTTTGATTGCCATCCCCGAGATGCGTCATGGCGGCGTTGATGGATTGAACGGTGAGCAAAACATCCCAATCGATCGAGGTCTTATTGCCTTCTTCGTCGTTGGCGAATTTCATCCCAGTGAGGGCGAATTTCGCTGGATTGGTCGTCGTTTTGAAGCCATGGGATTCTGCCGGAGTCTTTAGGGCTTTTTTCAAAATCGATAGGCCAGAGTCGGCGTTTTCGGCTACGTCGGGGATGATGACATCCCCTTCATCGCCCCAAAATGGGTCGATTGGCGTTTCTGATTCTTGAGAGGAAGAGGATTCGGATGATTCCTCTAGGCTAAGGGAAGAGATTTCTTTGCCACCCTGGCAGCCGGATAAAAGAAAGGCCGCGCTCAACAATGGGAGTAAAATGATTTTCTTTTCTTTCATATTTTCTCTCCTTTCTCTTATTATTGTCGTTAATATCACGATCATTTCAAGGGTTATATTTACCCTTGATAATCGCAAGCGTCCTTACGATGAGCATCGATATATTTTTGATACGTTTGATCTACCGGGGCCCAATTATCTAAAACGCCAAGATCGGTATTATAGAAAGTTCCGGTGACGTTTAGGGTGATTAAAAGGCTCAGCGAGAGTTTAATCTCGAGTTTGCTTAAGACGTCTTTGTTATCATGGGCGCTAGAGGGGGCGGCATAGAAGGTGCCAGTGAAATTCTTCAGCATGCCGATATTGGTTAAAGCCTCCAAATCAATGCCAATGACCCACTTCTTCTCGGATTTGGCATAGGTGAATTCCTCGAGCACGTTTTCGTAATTCACTGCCTTTCCTGCCGTGTCGCTGGAATCATTGGAAACGATTTGTTTATAGATTGAATCACTAAAGCCCATCACGTCTTTGAAAATGAAGTGAAGCAAATTCTTGGAATCTGCCTTGAAATAATCCGAATGATATTTGTAGGCGCCTTCTTCAGTACCACCGCTGATTTGTCCTTTGGTGGTCGATTTGTTGTAAGTCAGATAGACATAGCCGTGATTGTCTTCATAGGCGTCTCCAGTCTCAGGGTCAATGTCATCGAAATAAAAGACGACGGTTCGATAGTAAGTCTTTAATAGGTTGCCTCCGTTGACTCCGACGATGCATGGGACATTGATGATGCCATAGACTTTGACTTTGGCCCCGTCCATAAAGATTCTGAAATCCATGTCCAAATAGATTTTGAAGAAAAGGATTTTCATGCCGACTTGAGATCCTGTCAGGTGGAATGTGTTCATGTTGGCGGTGTTGTAAAGGTCTTTGATAAACGGGGAGAGACCAGTCAAATCCGTATGGCATTTGCTATGGTCAAGAATGTTCATCTTTCCTTCGATGTAATCGGAGATTGTCAATGTCAGATTCAATGTCGAGCCATTTAGGACGAGGTTTTTGATGGAAATCGATTCCACCTCGTTTTTGTCGTTATAGTCCAGTCTCAAAGTGAAATTGTTGTCGCCGTTCTCATCATTTAAGCCAAAAGCAAGGCCAGAAATCACAATCTCGGTAAAGGAGGTGGCAAAGGAGCTGCTAATGACAAGATTCGAAGCCAACAATGGGGAATATTGGCCACTTTTAAGCGCATCAATCACGTTCGCAGCAGCAGCCGTTTCCACGACCTTGAACCATTTGGAGAAGCGGCTGTCTTCGGAATTGTAGATTTCTTTGACGATGTCGATCACGTCTTTGAAAGGATTGATTTCGATTTTGCCCCAGGTGCCGTCATCCGCTTTCGAGGAATCGACTTTTCCTGCGTCGTAATAATGGAAATAAGCGTTATCCAAGGCTTCTAAATCTAAGACGATATGGTGGTTTTTCCTTTCGCCAAGCGAAGAGAAGTTGCCGTTTTTGTCTTTGACACCGATTTGTTGAATCAAATCTAGCTCGACATTCCCTCCTTGGAATTCATAGGCATTAGATCCGTTCATCGTGCCAAGTAAATTAGCCGAGCCATTAAGGGAAGACAAGCCAACCCCATGGGAATCAACGTAAGAGGCCTCAATTCCTAGATGGAATTTTGGCTGTTCAACAATTTCTTTGACTTGGTCATAAATCGTGGGAAGTTTTTCCAAGAAATAATAGCCTTCCGTATTCATGCTGGTTTCTTGATAATCGGTCAAAGTGATGGTCGTATCTTGGAGAAGATAACCGCTTAAACCCACCCCATCAGCATAAATGGTGACCAAATCTTGATTTCGATTGCCATCCACTTTAATGATCATTTCACTCTCTTCTCCCAAACCAAAATCCTCCAAGTTAAGGGTCATGGATAGGACGTTGCCATCATTAGAGAGGGACTTTATGGCGCCTAAGAAGGCCTCATAATGACCGTTTTTAATATTAGAAACGCAGATTTGATCGAGTAAATCAAACAATTTATCAAGGAAAGAGACGCCGTTGCTAAAATCCTCTTTTAAACGGGCGATCATCCCATTCAGGACGGTTGAGGTCACGCCGAATTGCAAAACGTCATTGTAATTTAGGTAAGTCTTTTGAACCCCTTCTTCTTTTTCAGAAACGAAATTCACCAGATTGGAAGTTGAGGCCGCCGACGGAGAATGGGCAGAAAGGGTGCCGCTAAATTTTGTGGCATCGATGTCAAAATAAGCGCAGGCATCTAAAAGGATGTCTTCCTCTGAGGCGCTATGATGATTGGTTTCGCTGACATTATGGTGGACGTTGCCTTCGATTTTGATTCCGAATTTTCTCGAGGTGGTAAGATTTTTGATTTTACGGACCAAGTCCATCGTGTCGTAAAGCTCAGTATAATGTGCCCCATCCGATGGAGCCAAGGATTTAATGACCGTCAATTCATCATCGTTTCTCAACGTTTCGAATGAGAAGGATAGATGATGGTTTCCAAAAGTCAATTTATCGCCATAGATTCGGGTTAGGTTATATTCTTCATCAGCCAAAAGATGGATTTCGTTTTCCGAGCTAAGAGACACCTTGAAGGAAAAACCTTTGGCAATGGGTTCCTCAATCAATTCAAAAGAGGATTCCGGATGGTTTCCTGAAACGGGGCTTAATCGATCCAGTAGATCATAAAATGTATCGGGTACCTTGATCGCATCGACTCCGAAAATGGAGATGATTTTCCCCATCAGGCTCTTATAAGTCGTGTCGGTGTATCGATAAGTGAGACCGGCAAGATTTAGATAGGTGGTATCATCCGCATGGTTAAGATGGGCAGATTTGCTGACCCCGTTATAATCGACTTCCATCTCTAGATCTAAACCAAAGACGCCTTTCTTCGGCTTAGCAAGGCGTAAGGAGGCGTCATTCACGGAGATGACGTTCCAAGTTGATGGATCGTTATCTTTGTCCGCTAGATGGAGTTGGAAATCTAACGTGCCTTCTAGCCCTTCTGTTTCCGAAAGATATTGGCTCATCTTTTCTTTGGGGCTCGCCCCTTCAGGAATGGTGAGAATAATCGGAGAGACAGTCGCTTTCGTATCCTCTCTTAGGGAAGAAGGCTTTTCGCCACATCCGGCGATTCCTAAGACTACGCCAAAAGAAAGAAGAGAGATAAGACTCTTCTTGCTGATTTTGTTTTTGAGGCGAGTAAAGAAATGCATCGGGTCCCTTTCTTGATTATTCTGCGGTTAATGGGTCAGAAGAATGTGCGTTAACATAGGTTTCAAAATCGCTTGTCGGGAAGCTGTCAGAACCGATACTCTTCAATGAGAAATCGGCGGTGATTTGGATTTTCACCCCGGCAAAAATGGTCAAAGCGAGGGATACGTCGCTTAAATATTCATCAAACGTCCCCGCCAAATGAAGATCGAGGGTCTTTAGGAAATCGTTGTTCAAAAGACCGCCCAAATCGAGGGAAATGTCCCAAGCCAAATCATCAGGATCATATTGGAAGGATTGGAACAGTTTTTCCGTTGCCAACGCCTTGGTGTTTTCAGGCAAAGCGATGCCGTTGGTATCGACTTTAGACAACAGACGGTCTTGCAAATTGATGACATCCTTTAACAAGAAATGAAGAATGTTGTCCGTCGTTTGGAAATACGATGGGGCATATTTGTAGTCCTGAGTTTCCGTAAAATCATAGGAATTTATGACCCCTTCTTCATCTTCGGCTTCAAAAACACCGAATGGGTTTAAGCCATGGACATAGATATTATCACCGTCATAATAGAAATTAACGCTGCGGTAATAAGAAGCCCCTTCGCCATGGTCGCCGAATAACCAGGTATCGTTGTTGATGGCAGGAATCAAAGGAATATTGCTCAATTCACCGTAAATCTTGAGTTCATCGTTTTCTCCGACGGAAACAAACAAAGAGGCATCGATATCGATAATATCGGCAGTCCAAAGAAGGACGGAGATCCGACTTTCTAGATGATACGTATCAAGCTTAGTTGCCGTATTCATCAAATATTTGGTCAAAAGGGTGACGCTGGAGAAGTCGGTATAAGTCAACGATTTATCTAATCGCTCTAATTTTCCGTCATATGGGTCTAGCGAAATGGTCAAATTGATCGTTTGTCCGTTAATAACAAAATCTTTCAAAGAAATAGAATGAATATTACGAACGACTTCATCGGTGACACTTCCATCTTCTGCCGTGACCGGGGTTACTTTATCGGAGAAAGCGACAATAATTTCGACGTCACTTTCTAAGCCGAAGATCTCGCCATTGATGACAAGGTCAACGTTGTTGGTAGAGAATTGGCACTTATTTAAAACCTTAGCCGACATCAAAGGGGCATATTTGCCATCCAAAACATCGTTGATGATGCCGCTGGCGGAATCTTGGGCAAGAGAAGCGAAAAGTCCGCCGAAACGGTCTTTGACTTGACTATTTCCCGTGAGATCTTTGATCGTATTGATCAGGTCATTCACGCTGGCAATGGAAATCGTGCCGTTTAAGCCATCATATTCTTCTTTCCTGTCGAAATCATTGTAATTGAAGAAAGCGGCTTGCTCATTTAAATCGAGAGTGAAAACGTGATTCTTGGTGTAGTTGGCGTTGATTTGCGAAAGGTTTAGAGAACCACTTCCCGCTTTATTTTTGCCATCAATCGTCGCTCCGCCATTCAAAGAGAGACCATGATGATTCTCATCGAGGACGGTTCCTTCTAAGGAAAGGGTGGTTTGTTTGGAATCGATCAAGTCAGCGATTTGGTCATAAACGTCTGGCAAATGATCCATTTGATAGAAGCCAGCAGTGTCAATATTCATCTTGGCGAAATGATTAATTTTGATGGAGCCGTCTAAAGCAAATCCTTTGGCAGAAACTCCAAAGACCTCAATATTCGAAATTGGGGTGCCGGTTGTTCCATCAAAGGTAATGGTGACTAAGGAATCCTTCCCTAAGCCAATCTTGTCGAGTTTAACTTTCAAAACGATTTTCTCTGAAGAAATCTCGATTTTTTCAACCTCGTCCGCAATCAATTCATAACGGCCTTTCTGAACTGCTTTAATGAAAGGACTATCAAAAACGAAATCAAAGATTTT
>CADBIO010000003.1 GCA_902794835.1 uncultured Erysipelotrichaceae bacterium | reverse complement strand
GTGTAGCCTTTCACCGTCATCATCATCGTTTCTCCGTCCATCGCATTGTTTTCGGCCGTAATTTCATTGATGGAACTGATGTGCGGCGTATGTTTTTGGTTAAAGTCATCGATTAAGGTCTTTTCGGCATTCTTAGAAACATAAGCAATCACATAATCTTGAATGCCTCCGTCTAAAATGGCGCTGCCATCGTAATAGGCGTTTTGATTTTTCTCGTCTCGCGTGAGAAATTGACCCATAAAATCGCTAACTAACGAACGCACTGTTTTGATGTCTTCGCTGGCTTGCTTTTTCGCATTCGCAATTTCAGCATCGGTGTAATCTTCCCCAGTTAAGAGATCTTTGTGGGCTTTTTGAGCCAAATTCGCATCCGTTCCCATTTTGGGTTGGACTTTGATATAAACGTCGGGATTGTAGGACTTCACCTCGATGGCTTTTTTAATGGGGGTTCCATCTTCTGCATATTCGCCCGTCGGAACATAAGTAATGGGGTAGCCTAAATCATCGGTGATGTAATTCACCGTAAAACTAGGTAAATAAGCGTAATAGGCAAATGAATCCGCCATCGAAACCACATATGATTGCACTTCGCTGCTTAAGGCAGAGGATTGAATGGTGCCATCCGCAAGATAAGCAGCCCGATAGGCAGCGATTTCTTCATCGGTTGGTTCTGCTTCTGGCTTTGTTGCCGCCCCATAATTGAACCAATTTTCTAAAGTGGTCGTTGTGTTCACGGCAAAATCGCGGGTATCGCCGCTTGCCAACAATTTAATGAGAGAAAATCCCGCTTTCGTTTTCACGATATCGAGATTGACACTTTGATCAAAATTCTCCTGAAAAGCCGTATCAAAAACGGATTTGACCGCAGAAGTCGCGTCTTGAGAAAGGTTTTGTTTTTGTTGAATCACTTCCGAGAACGCTTGGGGAATGACTTTCTTTAATAACGTTTTGGTTTCTGCGGTTTGATCTTTCGCATAGAGGTCAAAGAAATCAGAGATGATCGTGCGAGCCACAGTCTTCTCGTCTTCGCTCATTGTGGCCTTGTTATTCAATTCGGTATCCACCAGACGCATGACGGCGGTTTTTGCCGTCAATGCTTTTGTGGCCTCATCGCCCGAGGTTAAGCGATAAATGGCTTTATAGGCAGTAATTGCACTTCCTAAAGAACTATTGAGCGTGGTGTCGTCAACTAAAGCAATCGCTTGCGTCACCAGCGACTCCATTTGATTTTGTCCATCATCGTATTGGACATAAGCCTCTGCTGAACCAGCGGTAGCACTGTAAACCGAAATCGAACCGCTTTTCACGTTGGATTCCAAAGAAGCATTATTGAACATGTCAGTTAAAGCGGTCGCGGTTGAATTGACGTTCAACGTGGAAAGAATGCCAATGATAATAATCATAATTAAGGCGTTCCCGCCCGCACAAACGGCTAAGCCAACCCGATTGGATTTCAATGATTCTTTGAAAATTGGCCAGGAAAACAAACCGCGATGTTTCTTTTCTCCCGTCGATTTTTTGCCATTTAGTTCGGGTGGAAGCGCCATCACCACTTCATTTTTCTCCATCAATTCGGGATTGTTGGCCTTGATTTTTTCTTCCGAATAGGTGGGATTGGATTCCTCTTTTTTAGAAGAGGTTGCCATAGATTCCACTTTGATTGCCGTTTCTGCCTTGACTTGTTTTGCTGCTGTTTTCCTTGTTTCGGAAGAGGCTTTGCTTGTTTTGGCTACTGGCTTCTCCTTTTTCTTTTCTTGAGGAGCAGCCGGCTTCTTAGAAGAGACAATCACTTCTTTTTCTTTGTTTTTCATTTCCTGTCCTCCTTATTTCGCTTCTTGTTTCTTGCGTTGTTGTCGTTCGTTGAAATAGGTCGCTAAGGTGAAGGGCACCTCCGTCATGAATTTCACGTCTTTCCCTTTTAAAGCATCAAGCAATGAGGGAATGGCTTCTTTTGGACAACGAACCGTCACTTGATGATATTTCGGCTGAACGCGGATCAAATCATGCCGCGTCAAGGCAAAATCTTCGTAATCCTTTTCCGTTACAAATTCGATTTTAAAATCGCGTTCTGGTCGTTTTTTAATGGCATCTACGTCAGCAATATCGATAATCTTTCCTTTGGACATCATGGCCACTCGGTCGCAGACGCGTTCCAGTTCTTCAATGGTGTTGCTAGACATAAACATCGTTGCCCCGCGGTCTTTTTGTTCTTGAATGATGTCTAACAATTCATCGCGCATCAAAGGATCAAGCCCAATGGAAGGCTCATCCATAATGATGATCGGGGCTTTTAACATCATGGCAGCCACGATAGAAGTTTTTTGTTTCATCCCTTTGGACATCCGTTTGGGATAGGCGCGGACGTCTAACTGCATTCGCCGAATCAATTCGTCCGCGTAAGCAAAATCTTCTTGCTTCATCCCTAAAGATTCCCCATAACTATGCAAGAAGATGGAACCAGTGGCAACATCAGGAAAATTAATTTCGCCAGGGATATAGCCAATATAACGTTTGGTTTCTGCCGAATCTTTATAAGCATTGAAATGATAAATATCAATCGAGCCAGCATCGGAACGGATGAACCCCATCATTTGACGAATCAAAGTGGTCTTTCCTGCCCCGTTTTCTCCTACAATGCCTAAGGTTTCTCCTTGGTGAATCGATAAAGAAACGCCAAAATTGCCTCTTCCTTGGCCATAATCTTTGCTGACATTATTCACCCGAATCACCAATGGTGCTTGTTCCCATTTTTCCTTCATTTTTACACTCCTACGTAAGTTTTGTCTTCCTTATAGAAGCTCATGAAATAATCTTCTAATGTCTCTTTCTTTTCTGCCATGTCAACCAAATGAAGACGAGGAATCGAACGTAAGAAACGATCAATCGCTTGGTCTTCACAGGTGCAATGCAAGATACAAGCATTGCTAGGAGAAGTTCTAGCGTCTTCTTTGGCAGCCAGTAGTTTCTTTCTTGCTTCTTCGGCATGAGCGGGTGTGTCGTAACGTAAGCGATAACGCTTTGTTGTCTTGTGCTTGAGGTCATCCGCTTGGAAGGCAGAAACGATTTTGCCATCTTTGATGATGGTGATGCGGTCACAACATGCATCGACTTCTTGGAAGATATGAGACGAGAGCAAGATGGTACGATTCCGTTTCTTTTCTAATTCGATTAAGCGAATAAATTTTTCCTGCATTTCTGGATCTAGACCACTGCTTGGTTCATCCATCACAATCACATCAGGATCATTCATAAAGGCGCAGACGATCGCGGTTTTGCGTTTCATCCCTAAAGACATCTCTTTGCAATAAAGCGAGGGATCTAATTCAAAAGTGGAAATCAACCAATTGAGCATTGTGTCGTCCGTGACGTTTTTGAGTTTCTTTTGCTCAGCAATCACATCGCTTCCGCGTAAGGCTAAGGGCAAGGCCACTTCACCCGGAATATAAGAAACGCCTTGCATCATGATGTCACGTTCTTTCAAAGAACTTTGGCCACGGATAAAAGTTTCACCGCTATCGGGGATAGAAAAGCCCATTAAATGACGAATCGTGGTTGATTTCCCCGCTCCGTTTGGCCCCAAAAAACCGAAGCATTCCCCTGGCTCCACGGCAAAAGAGACATCAAACACACCACGTCCTTGGCCATAATCTTTTACTAAATGTCGAACTTCAATCATTGGTTCTGCCATGGATTTTGCCTCCTTTATCTACTTTTTGTACTCGTGACCAATAAGTCAACATGAGATAAATTATTAAACTTTAGTGCATAAGTCAATAGTTTGTGCTAAACTTCTTTACGCGCTGAGAGCGCTATCATGGAAAACAGCAAAGAAGATGTACGAACAATCAGAACCAAACGAGATTTGGCGAACGCTCTAGAAGAACTTCTTCAAGAACGAAATTTTGATGATCTTACTATCAAAGATATCACGGACAAGGCATTGATGTCCAAAAACACTTTTTATAACAATTTCAAAGACAAAAACGATTTGTTAATGTTTTTGTTCCACCGCTATTCAGCCCATTTAATTGAAACGGTTGAACCTTGGTTTGAAAAACACAAATTGAGTCCGCGCTCCATCTTACTAAAAAAGGCCGTTGATGTTTTTGTGGATTATTTTTACGAATCGAATTTGCCTTATCGGAAAATGATTCAAAACGATACTTCGAAATCGCTTTTCTGGAACCTCAACCAATTTATCATTCAACTCTTTAACGAACTGCGATCCACTTACTTTCCGTCGCATAATTCCAAAAAGACAAAAGAACCTGTGGAATCTTATTTTTATAGCGGAGCCATTTCTTCTCTCATTTATAATGCCTTACGAAACAATGAGGATTTGGACCGTTCTCAATTGAAAAAGGATTTGTTTTTCCTTTGCCTTCCTGGCATAAAATAAACCCAAAAAGAAAAGAGACAAACCCCTTCGGATTCGTCTCTTGTTAAGAAGCGCTAGCAATGGCGGATACCAAAGCCGCGTCGTCATAGAATTGCGTTTCGTTTAGAGGGATATCTGGCGTTACCCCTTTATCGATGTTTTTCCAAGTGCCGTCACTAGCAACAGAACAAAGCTGCGCGGGGCCTGACATTTGAAAAGGATAACCGTCGGCAGTATCGATGACTAAAGTCTTGCAGATGCTTGGATCTTTTATTACTTCATCAACGCATGAAAGAAGGTAGGACCAGTCTTTACCGCACTTAACCCTTCTTACATTCAAACTAGATGTACCACCCTCTGTATCTAAGAAGAGTGGATTAGGAAATTGTGATGCGAAGGTGCTTTTGCCAATTCCTTCTGCACCATAGATGACCACCTTTAAGGCTCTGGTCTCTAAGCCTGTTTCTATCTTCAACATTATTGTTTATCCTCCGTGTTGTTGTTCTTGGCATCAGATTCAGGAGCCAGCACTGGTTGTCCCTTAGGTTTGATGATGTAATCACCAACTAAGTCGTTGAACTTTGTCTTTCCGACCATTTTTTGAAGGTCTGAGATACTCATGAGCTTGGTTACTTCTGGATTGAAGCCAGCATCTTTTAGAATTTTCTTCACTGCTTCTTCATCGCTTATCTTTCGCTTTGTTGAAGTTTCAGATAGGACATAGCCTTTCCACTTCTTTCCTTCGATAGCTTTCTTAAGTGCATATTCCTTAATGGATGTGCAGTAATCGATAATGAAGTCGAGTCTTGGCAATAACTCTTCAATCTCATCGTCAGTCATGAGTTCAGGTTTCTTCTCAACATCAATTGAAAGAGCATCTTCGCTTCTTTGGCGGCAGACGTTTCTGCCAGGACAGTACTTGCACCACTTTCCACTTACTGCTTCTGCATTAGGGTTTTGCGCCTCTTTTGCAGCGGGTCTTAAAACAGAAACTTCCCATTCAAGTAGATCTTCAACATCTATTGTTTGGTCATCGATGTTATGGATTCGCTCTTGATAGATAACCAAGCGGATCTTCTTAATTGGATAAATGTCAGCAAATAACTTGTAGGCATATAAACCGTAGATTCCTAATTGGCTATTTAACTCATTACCTTCAAAAATCTTCACTGGAATAAATCCTGTTTTGTTATCGATGATTGTTAAGGTATCTCCAGCGATGATAATTGCATCTGCCGTTCCATGAGTATCTGGTGCGTAATCCATCTCAAGAAGCTGCTCAACGAATACCAGCGGTTTCTTTCCTGTACGCTTTTCCTCATAATCAGCCTGACCAATAACAAAGTTCGCATAACCAGTAGCGAGTGTTTCCATCTCATCGTCGTAATGCTTGAATGTTGATTTCAACTCATCTATGCTCACTGGCTTTTCATCGAAGTCCTCAATCTTTAAAGATTGCTTGATATAGGCTTCAGCTAAGGCATGACATTCGGTTCCAAACTCAGAAGCGTCATTGGTCTCCTCTTCTTTGTTGGCGAGGAACTTTGCCGAGAATCCGCAATGGACCCATTCCTTGCTACTAGGTGCCAAGATGCTGTGTTTTCTTTCTTCACTCATTCTTAGCACCTCCTACTTCCGCCACCTCTTGAATGGTGACATCTTGCACAGAGTCTCCTGGGATGATGATCGTTACTTTGTCTGGATTGATTCCAAAAAGTCTCTTGAATAGACCTCTTTTCATCTTTTTCTTTTTACACATAACGATTCCACCTATAGGAGATTCATTGGCAACACTGATTTTTACTTTGTGTTTCATATGAACACCTCCTTATGATTTCTAAGCAAGGCGTGTTATCTCTTGCTCACCATATGGAGATTTGTGAGGCATTTTGTTGAGTGTCTTTTCAAAAAAAGTTAAAAATATTTTTTCAAGGCATAAAAAAGACCACCAACATCACTGCTGATGGCCATAAATATGGATTAAAAGTATATTCGTGCTTTTGATAGTTAGTTCGTGCTTTTTATTCCTAATTCGTGCTTTTGATAAAATGTCTTGATGAAAAATAGACAAAGAAAAAAGGGGCTACCTCACCTGAATTTAAGCAAATATGCCTAAAACAAGCAAAATAGCCCCTAAAAATGAAAAAAGGACTGATATTTTTCGTATCAATCCTATTGTTTCTTAATGGCGCGCCCGAGGTGACTTGAACACCTAACCGACAGTTTCGAAGACTGTTGCTCTATCCAATTGCGCTACGGGCGCATTCCCTTAAAGGGGCTTCTTTTTGATATCCGCGTAATTTCGAGGATATCGCTTCTCCGTCTTCTTGATTTTTGGAAGATAGAGATTGATTCGTTTGCCGTCGGAATTGGGAAGTTCTGAATGAAGGATTTTCGCTTCTCCTAATCCCAATACACGGCAGGCGTGTGTGGCTTTTTGGAGTTCTTCTTCTCCTTGTGATCCTTTCATCGCGATAAAGGTCCCGCCAATTTTAAGCAACGGGGTTCCTAATTCTAGAAGGATTCTTAGTTCCGCTACGGCGCGAGCAGTCACGATATCGAAGGATTCCCGAAGCTCTGGGGGGAGTTGCTCGATTCTGCCATTAATCACTTTGACGTTATCTAAGTTCAAAGCTTTGGCCACTTCTTCTAGGAAGGAGCATTTCTTTTTCGTCGCATCAATCAAGGTGAACTGGCAGGTTGGATAGGCAATGGCCCAAACCAAGCCAGGAAAGCCAGCTCCGCTTCCTAGATCAGCGACATTCTGATTCACCATCAAGGTTGGATCGGAGGCTAAAAGGCAATCATAAAAATGCTTTTCGATGACTTCTCCTTCTGAGGTGATGGAAGTGAGATTGAATTTCTCATTCCATTCGACAAGAAGATGGAGATATTGATCGAATTTCACGCATGTCTCATTGCTGATTTCGATGCCTCTTTGTTTCAAAAGAGACGTCATTTCCCCATAATTCATAGAATGCCTCTTTTCTTTAAGGTGATGATAAGAATCGAGATATCCGATGGATTGACGCCAGAAATACGAGAAGCTTGACCTAAAGTAGCTGGAGCGACTGCGGTTAGTTTCTCTCTGGCTTCCATCGCCAATTCATCGATACGCATATAGTCTATCTCTTTTGGCAGTTTGATGTTCTCTAATTTTTCGGCGTGGGCGGCATCTTTGATCTCTTGTTGGATATATCCTTCATATTTGACTTTGGTTTCTAAGGAAAGGATCGAAGCCTCATCGAAATGGAAAGAAGAGAGTTCTGGCATGCAGGAGGCGATTTCTCGATAACGGAGTCTTGGGCGTTTTAATAATTCGATGCCTTTATGCCCGACTTCCGTGTCGGTATAGCCATTTTCCAAAAGATAAGGGTTGATTCTCTCTTTGTCAGAGACATTGTTCTTCTTCATGATTTCGATGGCTTTGTCGATCAGGGCGTATTTTTCTTCAAAAGAGGCATAGCGTGCATCGGAAATCAATCCGATTTGGTGCCCTTTCTTGGTCAAACGAAGATCGGCATTGTCATGTCTTAAAAGAAGTCGATATTCCGCGCGAGAAGAAAGAAGACGATATGGTTCTTCGGTTCCTTTGGTGACCAAATCATCGATCATTACCCCAATATAGGCTTCGTCGCGACGTAAGACGAAAGGCTCTTTTCCGAGGATTTTCAAAGAAGCGTTGATTCCTGCCATTAAACCAAGAGCCCCTGCTTCTTCATATCCAGAGGTGCCACAAATCTGACCCGCCCCGTATAATCCCTGATAACGCTTTATTTGCAAGGTGTTGTCAAATTGCAACGGGCGGATGGCTTCATATTCAATCTCATAGGAATATTTCAGGATCTTCGCCTGTTCTAACCCTGGCAAGGAATGGACCATCTTTTCTTGGAATTCCACCGGGAAACCTGTGGAAAAGCCTTGTAAATAGATCGAATTGCCGTTCTCAAATTCCGGCTCTAAGAAAAGCTGGTGTCGTTCTTTATCTTTGAAACGCACCATCTTGGATTCGATGGCAGGACAATAACGAGGGCCAACAGAGGTGATTGTCCCATTATATAAGGCAGATAACTCAATATTATCCAAGACCAGTTTCTTGGTTTCCGGGGAAGTATAAATCAGCCAGCAAGGAAGCTGTTTTTCTAATGGGGTGAATTCCTTGGTCTCATAAGAGAAGGCCAATTCCCCTTCCATGCCTGGCTGAAGCAAGGCGTTGGAAAAATCGATCGAATCCTTGTCGATCCTTGGAGGAGTTCCCGTCTTAAGACGGAATAATTCGATCCCCATCTTTTGCAAACAAGGGGCTAAACCATGGGAGGCACGTTCTCCATCCGGGCCACCCGGTACCACGTTTTTGCCTGAGATAATGGTTGACTCCATATAAGTCCCCGTGGTGATGATGGTGGCTTTGGAAGTGATTTTGCTACCATCCTCCAGCACTACCCCATAAACCGTGCTTTCGTCATACAGGAGAGCAACAACCTGAGTTTCTTTGATGGTGAGGTTCTCTGTTTTTTCTAAGACAGATTGAACGTAAGCGGGGTAACCTTTCTTATCAACCTGAGCGCGAAGGCATTGCACCCCCGGCCCTTTGCCAGTATTTAACATTTTGATCTGCAATGGCTTATGGTCGGCGAATTTTCCCATCATCCCGCCTAAGGCATCGATTTCTCTTACGACAATCCCTTTGGCTGATCCCCCGATATGCGGATTGCAGGGGGTATTGGCAATCATCTTCTTATTGAGGGTGCACAAAAGAGTCCGCATCCCAAGATGCGAAGCGGCCAAAGAAGCTTCTACGCCGGCATGGCCACCGCCGACAACGATGACGTCATAATCAAAATCCATATCTTTATCCAATCGAATCCGACATATCTAATTGAATCAAACGGTTCAATTCAATCGCATATTCCATCGGCAGTTCTTTCGAGAACGGTTCGATGAAACCCATGATGATCATTTGGGTCGCATCTTCTTCGGAAATCCCCCTCGATTGAAGATAGAAAAGCTCTTCTTCAGAGATCTTGGAGACTTTTGCTTCATGTTCGATGAAAGAAGAAGAATTGCGAATCTCGTTCTTCGGGAATGTGTCAGAACGGGATTTGTCATCGATGATCAAAGTGTCGCATTCCACGTGAGAATGGGCGTTTTCTGCCGATGGCATAATCCGGACCGTGCCACGGAAATTGGCAACCCCGCCATTCTTGCAAATGGATTTGGAAATGACCGTCGAGGAGGTGTTTTTGCCAATATGAATCATCCGGGAGCCGTTGTCTTGGAACTGATTTTTTCCTCCAACCGCAATCGAGATGACATTGCCTTTGGCATAATCTCCTGCCAAGATGCAGGCAGGGTATTTCATATTTCGCATGGAGCCGATGTTGCCATCCACCCATTCCATTAAGCCATTTTCCCCCACCCAGGCTCTTTGGGTGACCATATTGACGATGTTGTTAGACCAGTTTTGAACCGTCGTATATCGGCAACGGGCGTCTTTTAAGACGATGATCTCAACGACGGCGGCGTGCAAAGATTCTTTCGAATAGATTGGGGCTGTGCAGCCTTCGACATAATTAATCGAGGACCCTTCATCGCAGATAATGAGGGAACGTTCGAATTGGCCCGATTTCTCGTTGTTGATTCGGAAATAAGATTGCAATGGTTTATCCAGATGAACGCCTTTGGGGACATAGATGAAAGAGCCACCACTCCAGACGGCGGCATTTAACGCCGCGAATTTGTTGTCTCCAATCGGGACAACGGTGCCAAAATATTTTTTGAAAAGATCGGGGAAGAGACGCAAACCCATGTCTGTCGAAAGGAAGATCACTCCTTTTTGTTGGACTTCCTCCAGCATGTTGTGATAAACGACTTCCGACTCATATTGGGTGGTAACGCCGGCTAAGAATTTCTGTTCAGCCTCAGGGATGCCCAATTTCGCAAAAGTGTCTTTAATCGCCGTTGGGACTTCGTTCCAGCTGGCGTTGTCTCCTTGGGCATAACGGGTGTAATAGGTATAAGAGTCAAAATCCAAGAACGAAAGATCCGGCCCGAAAGATGGCAAGGGAAGCGCCTGGAACGCTTTTAAGCCTCTAAGACGATATTCCAACATCCATTCTGGCTCACCTTTGATTTTGGAGATTTGCCGGACGACTTGCTCATTTAAGCCTTTGCCTGTGGTGAAAATCGAGCTGGCATCGGTCTTGAAATCGTACTGATATTCTTCATTCAAAAAAGAAAGATCGGTGTTATTGGTCTTGTTTTCCGCCATTATTTGCCCTCCTTCTCATCTTTTTCCAGCATCTCCCTCATCGTTGTCCAACCCATGGTCGCACAATGGATGCGGGCCGCCTGTTTTCCAGTATTCATGAAAACCAAAGCTTCATCCAAAACGGAATCGTCATATGGTTTTTCTTCAATCATGTTGAGGTATTGCTGAATGATATAAAGGGAGGATTGATAGTCTCCGCCAATCACGCGATCGCAAAGGATATCCGTCGATGCCGAAGAAATCGTGCAGGCCACGCCTTCCCATCTCGCATCCAGCACTTTTCCGTCTTTGACTTGCAAATAGACATCAAAATCATCGATGCAGTTGGTGCTGGAGGCATGAAGGACATCATAGCCCTCTAAAGAAGAGGGAACGCCTTTGTGGCGAGGAGAGGAATAATGGTCCATGATGATTTCCCGCATCATCATCGGGGTTAATTCAAAAGTAGGCATCTAAGAAATCCTTTCCGTGCTTGACGGCATCCGCCAAAGCATCGATATCCTCTTTGCTCGTATAGAGGTAGAAACTAGCCCGAACCGTGGCAGGCGTGCCTAAGAAATCGTTTAAGATTTTGGCGCAATGCTGGCCACTTCGACAGGCGATTCCTCGAGAATTGAGGAAGGTCGCGGCATCTTGGGCGAAAACATCTTTGATATTGAAAGTGAGAATCCCTGTTTCGCCATTTTCGTTATAAAGCACAGCGTTTCCACTTTCTTTGAGTTTTTGGACGGCGTATGCTTTCAATTCTCTTTCGTGGGCCTGAATCTGATCCATGCCGATCCCTTCCAGATATTTCACTGCTGCATGAAGGCCATAAATGCCTTCAATATTGATCGTCCCCGCTTCAAAACGCGCCGGTGGCAGATAGAAAGAATAGTCGCCATGGATGTCGAATTTCTGATTCATGCCCCCGCCGACAAGATAAGGGTCCATCTTTTCCAAAAGCTCATATTTGCCATAAAGAACGCCAATCCCCGTGGGACCAAGCATTTTATGTCCCGACCAAGAAAGGAAATCGCAATCTAAGTCTTGGACATCGATTTTCATATGCGGCACCGATTGGGCGCCATCGACGACAAATACCGCGCCCGCCTCATGGATGATTTTGGCAAATTCTTTGACCGGGAGAAGATAACCCAAAACGTTGGTCACTTGGGCCAAAGATACGATCTTCGTTTTCCTGGTGAGAGATTTTCTAAGATTCTCAACGGTCAATCTTCCTTCTTTCGTAAGAGGGATGAATTTCACTTTCGCGCCTTTCTGTTTGGCGATGATATACCAAGGCAACACATTCGAGGCGTGTTCGGCTTCGTCAATTAAAATCTCATCTCCTGGCTGAAGGACAATTCCTCCATAGCCATAGGCAACGAGGTTGATGGAGCTTGTGGTGCCAGAGGTGAAGACAATCTCATTTTCAGAGGAGGCGTGGATGAATTTAGCCACGTCTTTTCTCGCTTGCAAGATTTCTTGATCAACGTGGTAGCAAAGGTCATAATCCCCACGATGAGAATTCGATGTCTCATGGGTGTAATAACGTGTGATGGCTTCTAAAACACAATCAGGTTTAAAGGTCGTTGAGGCATTGTCTAGCCAGATTAAAGGCTTCCCTTGCATTTGAAGCTGGTTGCGGTACATCGGAAAGTCTTTGCGGATGGTCTTTGGATCGAGCATCTTAGAATCCCTCCTCGATGACACGATCCATTTTGGCGATGACTTCCTTGTCGGTGAAATAATCCTCCACCGGTTTGAGATAGCCTAAGGCAATCAGACGTTTCGCGTCCTTTTCAGAAAGACCCCTCGATTCTAAATAGAAGAGATGGTCTTGATTCAGCCGACCGATAACCGCGGCGTGGGTGGCAACGACATCGTTGTCAGAGATTTTAAGATCTGGTGAGCAAATCCCGTCTGCTTGTGGATCGAAGACGATGATTTTCGCTTCTTGACGAGTCTTGGCTTTATGGGCTCCTTGTTCAATCGAGGAAACGCCGGTGAAGGTCATCTTGGATTCATCTTTGGCGATGCCATAATTGCTCATCAAGGCGTTGGTGTGCAATGCCAAATGATTGACCGAGGTCTCAAAATATTTCTTGCCCCTTCCTTTTGAAAGACAAGAAAGATGCCAATCACATTCCGAACCGTCCTCTAAGAGATTGACCGTCAGATAGAAGGAGACTGGTTTGTCGGTAAAATCGGCGAAAGCGCCAAGGAATCTAGCGTCCTGATGGACGTTGACGACGATGTTTATTTTTTCTTTTAATTTCTCGAATGCGGCAATGTTTAGCCGATAGGTTTCGCCAGCAGGCACATCTAGCGTCAGCGTTTCTGGCAAAGCATCGACGTAGAGCGAGTAATTCTTCTCACTTCTTGTCATTGTTTTCGATCCCCACTCTCGTGGCACAAGCGCCAATGGAGACACGGTTCATTGGGGCGTCCACTTCTTTTTCTACATTGATGCCAAGTTCGGCTTTGATCCATTCATAGCCTTGCTTGTCGACTTTTTCATATAATTCTGGGCCACCTTCAACGGCGATACGGCCGTTGATCAAGACGGCGGTCTTGGTTGGCTTAATCATGTCTAAGAGGCGGGCATAGTGAGAGATCACCAGCAAACCTGCGCCTCTTTGTTGTGCCCTTTTGATGCTTTCAGCAACGATATTCATCGCATCTACGTCTAAGCCAGAATCGATTTCATCAAGCATGGCGATGCTTGGCTGCAAGAGTTCCATTTGGAGAATTTCATTGCGTTTCTTTTCTCCGCCAGAAAAGCCTTCGTTCAGGTTACGTTTGCTCATCTCGAAAGGAATATCCATTTTCTGATAAGCGTTTTGGAGGGTGCTATAGAACTGGAACAGAGTCATCGGTTTTTCCCGACGGGAATTCAATGCGGCTTTATAAAAATCAGCCGAATTTAAGCCAGGAATTTCAGCCGGATATTGCATGGCCAAGAAAATGCCAGCCTGAGATCTTTGGTCTGGGGACATCGCTAAAACGTCTTTCCCATCGAAATAAATCTCTCCTTCGGTGACTTCGTAGTGAGGGTTGCCCATAATCACGGCCAAAAGGGTGGATTTTCCATGCCCATTTGGACCCAATAAGCAAAGGGTCTCCCCTTCTTTTACTTCCAGGTTAACTCCCTTTAAGATTTCGACGTCATTCACGTTGGCGTGCAGGTTTTTGATGATTAATGATGACATAAGCGCCTCCAAAAGCGTTAACTATTCTACTTTCTCGCATATGTGCGTGCAAACGATATGATAAAAATAATCGGTTTGCCTGCTTATGCATTGACTTATTTATGATGATGGTTTTTTGAAGGAGATCCAATCTAGGTTCTATTTCTATCGGCTTCATTTTTTGGCCTCTTTGTGCCTCAGAATCAAAATAGCATAGATAATTACCCATTGGATTTAGCTTCAATTCATTTTAAGTGGTTGGATATTGAATTTACGACGGAGTAAAAAAGAAACTTGAATTGACTTTTATATTGACTAAATAATTTTTCCCTTTTTCCTTATTTTTCTAACACGGCTCTTTTTCAGTGTTTTTTATCGGCCTTTTTTCTTCAAAAAAACTCCGCTTTGGCATTCAGAAAAAACTTAGAAAGATGGTTCGATCCGAAGAGAGTTTGGCTTGTTGGGGAAAATATTATATAGTTTTTCTATGTGCGTGCGTGAAAGTGCTTGCACGCATTCTCGTAAGAGAATAAACTTAACTCGCACTGTTTGTAGAAGGAGGAACGAGTCCACACTTATGAAAAATAAAAAATGTGCCCTCGGTTTAGTAGCAATCCTTGCTGCTGCGGTCGGTTTGGCCAGCTGTGACCAAGCAACCCCAGCCAGCGACGGTACCATCTTCACCTATACGGATGCCAATGGCAAACGTACTAGCTACACGACCGAAGACTTATTGGGCTCTTATCGCGAATCCAGCTCTTCCTTGAGCTCTCAATTCGACAAGATTTACGAAGTCTTGGTCCGACATTATTATCAAACGTCTGGATCGAGCAAACTCGCAACCCTTGAGAATGAAGCGACTCAGGAAGTCTTAAGCGACAAGATGACCGCCCAAACCAATGCGACGAACAACGGAACGTCTTATGAACAAGAGTTTGAAGCGATTTTGAACTCCAACAATGTTGACAATGTCAACGAACTTTGGGAAAAACACCTTTACGAAAAGGAAAAGGATCTCTTCGAAAACGATCTTTATGACAACTTCAATCTTGGCGCCAGCGCAGGCGTCAACGGCTATGAAGCCCTTCGCGATGGGAAATATTACACCACCGACGGGGTCGAACATAAGATCTTTGACTTCAAAGATGCCGCCTATGGCAATGTCCAAGATGGCTGGTTGTTGAACCAGATGCCATATGAAATCCGTCATATTTTGGTGAAATTGAATTCGGGAACGAACAAGAATTACACCCAAGATAAGATCAGCGAGCCAACGGCTACTGGCGAAGGGGGAGAGGTCACCAAATTGACCACCGTCCTTAAAGGGTTGGCTGGTGCCACCAATAACGCCGAAGGAAAATTGGTTTCCGTCTCAGAAGGAGACAGAAGCTCTTTCGATGCGTTATCTAGTTTTTCCGATGATTCCGGATCAAAGGCAGCCTTCGGTGAATATTCCAAAGCAGACGTCGGTCCAATGACTAAGGATCAAAATTCCGAATTGGTCCACGAATTCATTTATGGCGTTTATGCTTTTGAATCGTTGTATAACCAAAAGAACCGCGATGAGAGCGTAAATCCTTATGGCGCCGAAAACGCTTATCGAATCGCTCCTGGCTTAACCCAAGAAGCCACCGCTCTCCCATCCACCGGGGACACCACTCCAATCGATGCGAATTTGACTGTCCTTGATGAAAGCGGAAATCAGGAAACGGTTTACGATTATTTCAACAACGAAGGAATTGGATCCATCCCATTTGGCGCCGTTATGGCTTTAGCTGATGCTGGAAAGATCGAAACCGATGATTCCATCGCAAAGGCGAAAGTCAACGACGGCAACGAAAAATTCTTCCCTCGTAACGTCATCTATAACAAATATTTCAATAAGCACAATGTTTGCGTCATCACCCCAAATGCTGTCGCCTACAACGCAACGAAATATTATGACGGCGTCAATGCCGGCGCATATCGTGCCTCTTGGGCGGATGATGAAACCATCACCGCAGCCCAAAGCGCTTCCGATGCTTTCTATAACGCAAGTGCCCACACCTTAACCGATATCGAATCCACCGATGGTGTTTATGCGGCTCAATTTGGCGCTCTCCCTGGTTTCTCCGTTGATACCACCGACGTCTTGCCACAATTCACCCACAACGTCTTAACCGATTCTGCCGGCGAAATTGTTTTGGCAGTTCGCGCAGGCGCATCCTCTTATCAAGGAATTCACTTGATCACCATCAAGCGTTCTGGCCTCTCTTTATACGGCACCACTTTTGATAAGAACACACATACGGTGAAAGAAAACACCCTTGCTGATGTTGGCGCTTTAAACAATGGCAAAATCACTTATACAGCTGATTCGCCATCTCTTAGCGATTATTACAGCATCTACACTCCAGATAGTGTCAATTATCCAAAGCTTAACGGACACCCAATGTCCACCTATGTGAATTACAACGTGCACGATAATACGGATTATGCAAAACGTGCCGGTTGGATTTCTAGCGGGGTGAAGAGCTCTTTCTCTGATAACATCTCGACTTATCTCTTCCAGTACCTCGTGGAAAACGGACAAATCGAATTCTCCGACAGCGAACTTGAGACCTCGATCAAGAATTACATCAAGATCAAACGCCAAGCCAATGCGGATTCTCATCATGAAACTTGGGCCAAGAATTGGAAAGAATACGCTGAATCCTTGGTCGCCCAAAATGAGGCAAGAGCCATTGGCTATAGTGAGCAAGATAAGACGGATGGACGTTTAGGCGTCTCCTCCACCTTAATCACCGAAGCCGCGGCGATTGAATATGGTTTGCCATCCAAAGCGGGCAATCCACTCTGGCAGAAAGGAGGAGCGTGCTACTACGCATCTAACAATGACTAAGAAACATTTATTAGCCTTAGGAGCCGTTGCTTGCTCCCTCACGATGCTTGCCTCTTGTGACAAGGTCGAATCTAAATTGACGGACAGCCAAGCCAATCAAACCATCCTTAATGTCGATGGAATCAGTGCCAACAGCCTAAAGGAGATCTACGATGCTCTCGTTACCTCCGGCAACACCAATTCCGAGAAGATTCTCAATAATATCCTTTATATTTATTCCCAATCTCTCTATGGTTCCTTTATCGGCAAGGGAGAGGAAAAAGGCTTGAAGGATGTGGTCTCCACTTATCTTTCTACCTCTCAAACCACTGATCTTGATGCCTTCATCAACGATCATCGCGCCTTGCAGGTAAAAACCGATGGACAGGTGAATCTCGAAGCCTCTCGTGTTAGGGCAACCAACATCTACAAAGACATTCTCTATCGCATCTACACCACTTTCTTAAGCTACGTCACCAATTCTTCCTATCAAGAGAGAAGTCTCTTTAACGAAGATAAATTCTATGACGCCCAGCTCAAGAATTATTACACCTTGGGCAGTGAACATTTCGATTCCTTCGTCCAAGTTGTCGGGGATAAAGCAATCAGCGAAGAGAACCCAGGCGATGTCGATGGTCTCAACAATTCCATCCTCAACCTTTATTTCAAAGATCTTTGGGGGACTTATTCTGACTATATCGCCATCAATCTTCTCCCGGATATCTATCGTAACGAATTAACGACCGAATACATGTTTACCCAAAACGATGCCCAGATCAATTTGACCGCGGCTCGTCAGGTCGAATACATCAATCTCTCGTCGAATTCCCAATACACCGATGCCGTGAGAAAACTCATGCAGCAATATTCCGCCCAAGTCATCGAGAGAGGCTTGATGGACACCTATGGCTTTGATTTCCTCTCCTCCCTTTATAAAGGCACGGAAAGCGAATATAACGCCGTTTCGCCAGCGACGGAAGCAGGAACCCTTGCCAAATCTATCTATAGCGCGGCTAACTGGACGCCGGCGACCATCACCGTCGGCACGGAAACCATCGCTTATTATAAGGAATCTTCCTTTGGCACCATCTGCGAGAAATACGCGACTCTCTTAGGCCAAACTTCCCGCGATGACAGCAACTGGTCTTCCGTTTATAACGATTTCACTTCCAGCGGTTCTTATTCGAAAGAAACAGGCTTTGCCGTTCAGCGCCAATCTTTGATCGCTGAAGGACATACCACTCGTGGCTGGTATACTTCTGGCGGACTTTCTGCCTTGCCTTCTTCCCTGAACACCCGCGTCTTCAAGGCCGCGGTTGCCAACGAAGTCGATAACAAAGACCTCATTGAGGACACCTCCCTTCATTCTTACAAAGGGGGAGATGGCACTTATGGTCGCTATATCGAAGGAAAATATTTCCTTACCCCTGCTGCCTATTCCGAAGCTAACAACTACCCTTATCTCGTGGAAGATGGCACCAATTATTACATCGTCTTGGTCAAAGAAGCCACGAAGAGCTCGAAATTTTCCACTTCTTCCTCTGACTTCACTTATGATTCTAGAGCAACCCTCGAAGGCGAAAGAATTGCTCGTAAGGTCGCTTACAGCCTTGCTAGCATCGACACTTGGAAATCTGACGCAAAAAGGTATTACGTGCAGCAAATGGCTGTGATGTATCACGATGATTACGTCTACGAATATTTCAAGTCTCAATTCCCTGATCTCTTCGATTAAGGAAACGTTCTATAATTAAGGGGCGGTGAAAGCTGCCCCTTTCTTATTGATTGAATATAAGGAGAAATTCATGAAAGACATATTCTGCAAAATCATCGATGGGGAAATCCCATCCACGAAGGTTTATGAGGATGATGATGTTCTAGCAATTCTCGACATCTCGCAAACCACCAAAGGACACACTTTGGTAATGCCTAAAAAACATTGTGGGAACATCCTAGATTGTCCTCAGGAATTAATGCATAAAGTCTTCGATGTCGCTCAACGAATCGGCCAGGCGGAAATGCTTGTCTTCGGTGCGGCAGGCGTCAATATCTTAACCAACGCCGGAGAATGCGCCGGACAAAGCGTCCCCCATTTCCATGTCCACGTCATCCCTCGTTATCTAGGAATCGACCCAGGATTCCAAATCACGATGAAGCCTCAAGACACCTCGGGAATGGATCTCCCGCGGATCGCCCAGCAGATTTCTGAAAACATCAAATAAGAAAAAGTCAGCAAAGAAGTTTGAGATTCCTCCCTTCTTGCTGACTTTTCTTTTTGCTTTTAATGGGTCTCAACCAATTTCTCTGGGGCGTGTTGCTTCTTCCACTTCCGATGATCGGCGGCTTTCTTAATGAAGATAATCAAGCCAACGATAAAGAGAGGAATTCCCGTGAATCCACAGGCAAAGCCACTATAAACATAAGCGTTGATGGTATTCGAAAGCTCTGTCGTGTCGGCGCTGGCTTCACCACCAGAGGCTGCTCCAGCGATGCCAACGGCAACGCCGCCGACAACGGCGAGCAAGATGCCAATAATCACCAAAACGAAGGCGGCGACAACAAGAACTAAGCCGACAATCCACATAATCAAAAATGGGGTGACGACAGGTTTCTTTTCTATGATTTTTTCTGACATAATATCTCCTTATTTATTTCCTAACGCCCGATTAATCTCTTGAAGGGCGTTTTCGGCATCACGATAATCGCGATTAGATGCCTTGCGAGCGCGAAGTTTCTTTGAGAAATTCACAACCCCGACGATCAGTAAAGGCAAACCTACGACGGAGAAAGAGCCCCCAAGGATGCCAAAGACAAGGGAAATGATGTTTAATGCTGCTTGGCCCTCTTCTACGCCGGATTCTCCCTGGCTGGCTGCGATACTCACCGTCGTACTTGCGATCTGAAGAATCAAAGTGTAAAAAAGGAAGATCAGGCCCATCAATAACAGGAATGCGCCAATTCCAAACATCACAGCATAGCCAACGAAATTGGATTCTCCGTGTCTTTTTAAGGCGTCTTTCTTTTGATCATCCACTTTCTCGCGTTCTTGCAATAATTCTTCGCGACTAAGGTTTTCGTATTGATTCAAAATTCATTCTCCTTTCTTGTTCGGGTTCTGTTCATATAAAGGAACATAGAAAGCCCGACCATCCATAGCGAAGATGCGTTCAGTCCAGTTTCCTGGCGCAACACCTTCGGTTGCTTTGTTGATGATATTCATTTTAGCATCAAAATCATCGATCATGGCAAGAACTTGGGCTTCCAAGGTCATTGGGCCGACAGGAGAGCCGAATTCTGGTTTGGTATGGTGAGAGAGAATCATATGTTCTAATAGCAATGGGGTCTCTCCGTGGATATGAAGCTCTTCAGAGGCTAGACGGATTTCTGCCATCATAATAGAAATGTGGCCCAAGAGTTTTCCTTCATCGGTGTATTTAGTAGCGATTGGGCCAGACAATTCGATGACTTTCCCTAAATCATGCAGCAAAGTGCCGGCAATCACAAAATCATGGTTAATCTCTGGATATAGTTGGCAAACCGCTTCGGCTAAGCGGGCCATGGAGACGGAATGATAAAGCAATCCCGAGGCAAAAGCGTGATGATTTCTCGCGGCGGCTGGATAGATGAGATATCTGTCTTTGTATTTGTTAAGAAGATGCTTCACGATGGTTTTTAAATCAGAGTCAGTCAGCGAATTAATATATTTCCGAAGATCGCCTTCTAGATCTTTCTCCGCTTCAGGGGCGGTCGGGACAAAACGGGTCACGTCAATCGAATCTTGATTGACGGGAGCCCCGGAAATGATTTTGACTTGAAGATGATCGCGATAATTAAGGACCTCTCCTTGGACGTTGACAATATTGCCAACGACAAAGATTTCCAAGTCGTCCTCATCAACATCCCATTTCTTTCCCTCTATGGTCCCTGTGCTATCTTGAAGGGTGATGTTAAGATAACTTCTCCCTTGGGTAGTCACTCCTTTGGAAATGTTATTGACCAAAAATTGACTGTGAAAATGGTCTCCGTCTTTTAATTCTTTGATCGTTTCCATTTTGTTTCCTCCATTTTTTCTTGAATCCATCCGTTAGGGTATCCTTTTCGTAACAAGGCTGCGTAGATATGCTGTTTCAATTCATATCCTTCATATTTTCTTTCATAACGGGCCTTCGTGTGGGCAAAATCCGTTTCGAAGCTTTTCTTTGCTGCCGTTTTGTTTTCCTGATAATCTTTCACGGCTTCGTGGCAAATATTGGGAGCGTATCCTCTTCTTTGCAATGCCATGATGGCTTTTTGACGTTTTGCTTTGAGAGGAAGTCTCTCATATTTCTTTTCGATCATAGAGGCATATTTCTTCGCGTGTGGCAATTCCTCTGGGAAAAGGAGATGGGAGACGATTTCCGGATCGACGACTTTTTTATGCAATAGATCATCCTTAATCCGATTTTCCCCATAAAGTTGAGCGGTTTTTTCTTCGGCGTATTGTTTGGCAAAATCACCATCGTCCAATAAGCCGATTTGTTTCAGACGGGAGATGATTTCGTAAGGGTTTTGACCCTCTTTGGCTTTGGATTTGATTTTCTCCCCCGCCTCATAGGTGCTGTAAATCCCTTTGAGGGCTAAATTTAAGCCATATTGATAAAGACTTTCTTCTTCGGCATAACGTTTCATCTCCCAATATTCTTTGAGAGGGACTTCTTTGCCGACATAAAGAAGGTAATTGGTGAAGACATCTTCCGAGAGAATGATTTTCTCTAAGCCAAAAGAAACCTCCACGTTCTTCTTCTTTTTTATCATTTTGAGGGAGGTGATAGTCTTACCAACTCCGGCGGATCGCGCGTTCATAGACTTTCTTCACCCTTTCATAGAATTTGTCCATCGAATATTCCGATAATCCCAATAAGGCCTCTTTTTTGATTTCTTCTTTCTTTTCGCTGGATAGATGAATCACCGATTCGATTTTCTCCGCCATATCATTTTCGTCAATGAAGAAGAACCCGTTCTTCCCATCGTGGATGGTTCCTAACAAAGTATCGTCATATCTGGCAAGCAAAAGGACGCTGGAAGCCATCGCTTCCATAAAAGTCAGACCCTGTGTCTCGGTGATCGAGGCACTGACGAACAAATCGGCGATTTGATAATAATATTGGGTCTCACTAGGCTTACATGGACCAAAGAATTTGACATGATCGGCGATGCCTAATGCTTTCACCAGCTCTTCTAATTCGGAGACGGCAGGACCGCCCCCTACCACGACAAAACAGGTTTTCTCTTTGGGGTGCTTGGCGAGATAATTGGCGTATCCTTTCAAGCAAATGTCGATGCTTTTTTCTTTGGCGACACGCCCTAAAGAAAGAATCACGAAGGTGTCGTCGGAAATCCCATGTTCCTCGCGGATTTTCTTCACTTTGGCGGCGTCGACGTTCTCTTTGGCGAATTTCGAGAAATCAATGCCCGTTGGAATGACGTTGATATAAGCGTCCACCCCAATGGAACGCATGTATTCTTTGATTTTCGCCGAAGGGGTGATGAATTCGGTGACGTCATTGGATTTAAAGCGAATATAAGAACGCACCACGCCTTTGGCGGCACGGTCGAAATATCCCTTCGTGGCATAGTAAGTGTAATCTTCTAATGCCGTATGGAAGGTGTAAACGACGGGGATATGGAGTTGCTTGGCGACTAGATTACCGAATATCCCGATGCCAACGTCAGTCTGAATATGGATGACGTCAGGCTTAAAACGGCTGATGATTTTCATTCCGTTTGGCGAATAAAGCCCAGCTAGGCGGTAATCATACATATGCATGTGGTAGCCTGGCATTCTTAAAATATCGCCTTCGAGGTTCATTTCATTGCCATAGAAATTGGTGGTCACCACCATGATATCTTCGCCGTGATTTTTAAAAGCTTGATACAAATTGGCGGCAGAGGTTGCGACCCCATTGATTTCCGGCGGGAACGTATCACAAAAAATAATCGGCCTCATCTTTATTTCTTCTTTCGCTTGCTCTGGAAGTCGGTGACGATATAATCATCCCCCGTCTCCTGACCAAATTCTTTGGTAGACATCGAGGAGAGCAATTTCTTTCTTACCGCAGCGCGAGAAAGCTGTCTCGTCTCATATAAAGTGTCCGCGGAGTGTTTTCTTTCTTCATAGGTCTCCAATTGGAGATTGACGAAGGTCTGGCGGTTGGCGTAATTGTAAATTTCGTGTGGGCGAGAATGGTACAAAGAAGAGACCAGCCCTGAGACGATGACCACCAAGTGGTATGTGGCAACACGCCAAAGAATCTGCGCAGCGACGATATTGGCCGAAGAAGATCTGGTGATGACCAAAGCTCCATTGACGACGGCTTGAGTCTCCACATAGAAATTGGTAAACATCGCATTGAAGAAAAGTTCAGAGACACCGGCGCTGCCTGGCAAAGGAATTAGTCCGGTGACCATTTGGTGGAAGGCGCTACGGAACGTGCAATCAAAGAACATTTGAATATCGAAAACCTGATCTGGCCCAAATGCCCCAAGCGCCAATCCCGAGAAATATGGGATTGAGAAACGAAGGATGAGATTGAGCAAAAGGCAAAGATAAATGAAAATCGTGACAGGGACATTGGCTTGCAAACGTCTTAGCTCAATCTTGAAATTCTCAACCTGAACGCGGAGATTCTCTCTTGTTTTGTCTGGGTTCTTCAAAATTCTGATTTTCCCTAAGAAACCAACGATGTAATGCATGATGAAATTGTGGAAACGATGGGAATAGCTCATTAAGAAGAGAATCAAGATGACGCCGACATTCAAGGCAAAGCCGACAACGATCAACGGGACCAAAGAGATTGTCCCATCCCAGCCGAATAGATTAACATTCGGAATCTGAAGAGAGCCGATGGAAGAAATCATGTTCCATTCAAAAAGAATGGCAAAGACGTCGAAAGAGATCAAAGCCATCTGATAGATGATAAACCACATCACCATGATGGAAGCGGCATTAGAGACTTCAATGCCCTGCTTCTTCAAATTATAGACTTGCATGATCTGACCGCCCGAAGCGCCAGGCGTGACATTGTTATAGAAAGCCCCGATCATCGAGTTGGCAAGGCCTTGATGGAAATAATAATGTCGGGTGTAAAGCCGGCAGAAAACCACGATGATCACCGCTTCGATACAATAAGACAAGACCATCATCAAGAAGATGACGGCAAGCCAAATCGGATTGCAGGTGCTTAGGGCGTCCCAAATGGATTTAAAGCCAAGGACAAAATCGCCTTCGCCAGCGCTATAAAGGGAGATGAATAACGTTACGATGGTCAAAACGAAAACCAACGAAAACGAGATGATATAGGATTTCTTCTTACCTTTCTTTTTTCTTGGTTTGTCTTTGACACGTTCTGCCATATTCAAAAAATCATTTCGCGATGAAACTATGGATATTCTATCAAACTTAGAGGAATGTCGTTAGTTTATGAGAGCAAGAAATTTAAATCTTCCTCGGTTAACGAGGAAATTGCCCGCTCTCCGGAGAAGATGACATCGTTATAAAGAGCCTTCTTGAGGTCTTGCAACTCCAAAACACGTTCTTCGATTGAGTCATGACAGATCAATTTCAATACGGTGACTGGCCGTTTCTGACCGATTCGGTAAGCTCGGTCGGTAGCTTGTTCCTCCGCGGCAAGATTCCACCAAGGATCGAGATGTATCACCACATCTGCCCCCGCTAAATTAAGACCCGTCCCTCCCGCTTTCAAGGAAACCAGCATGATGGACACCTCATCTTCGGCATTGAAATGAGAGGCTAATTCCAACCGCTTTTTGGCCGGAGTCTCCCCATGAATGTAATAAGAAGGAATCCCTTCTTCTTTTAGAAGTTTGCCCAAATGTTCCAAAACCCTGGCAAAGGAAGAGAATATCAGCAACTTATGGCCAGACAAAATCGCTGATTTGGCGTAATCGATCACATAAAGCAATTTCGAAGAGGTTTCTTCAAAGCCATCGATAAAGACAGAAGGGTCTACACAGATCTCACGTAGCATCGTCAAGACGGGAAGGATATTGAAACTTGAGAAACGATCACGTTCCATGATGGTCTTGTCGTGGGCTTTATTTAATTCATTTTTGGCTTTCTCGATATTCGCCTGATACACCATCCTAGCTTCATCATCCATCGTTAAAGCGACGATCTCCTCAGACTTTTTCGGCAATTCTTTCAAGACTTCTTTCTTCGTTCTCCTTAATAGGAACGGGGTGATTCGCTTTCTTAAAGAAGCGCGTGCCTCGACTTGATTCCCCGCTAAAATATAGCGTTGTTTGAAAAGATTAAAGGAGTCGAGATAACCCGGCATCAGGAAATCAAAAATCGACCAAAGATCGGTAAGGGAGTTCTCAATCGGCGTTCCTGTTAAGGCAAAACGGGAAATCGAATGGATATCGCGGACCGCTTTTGATTTCAGCGCGGAGAAATTCTTAATCAGTTGAGCTTCATCCGTGATCATGACTTCGAATGTCTTATTCTTATAAAGAGCGATGTCGTTCCTTAAAGAATCGTAAGACGTGATATAGAAAGAAGGCGTTTTATTATCAATCGATCGAACCAGGGCGTTTCGTCTTTCTTTATTTCCGTCAATCACTTGGACGGCAAGAGATGGATCCCAGGCATGAAATTCTTTTTCCCAGTTATAAAGAACGCTTTTTGGGGCGATGATCAAAGAAGGTTTCGAAGTTTTCAACGTGGAGAGGAAAGAGATGGTCTCTAACGTTTTCCCCAAACCCATGTCATCCGCTAAAATCCCGCCAAGATGATTCTGATGAAGGGTGGCCAACCATTGGATCGCATGGATTTGATAAGGGCGGAGAACTTTTAAAAGAGAAGGCTTGATTTCCACTTCTTGTTCGGCGAAAGATGCGATTTGGCGAAAGGCGTTACGGAAATAATCGTCCGTATCGAAAGGCAAGATGCCGTTTTCTTGTTGCATTTGGAGACGGAGAGCTTCCGAGAAGGGAAGATGGTGTTTCTCCAGCTTATCATCCAGTTTCTCTTTTTGCTTCAGACGATTCAATTCTTCGACGATAGGGTCAGAAAGCAAAATGATGTTATCGGAAAGAAGGACGAATTTCTTCTTTTTGCGGTATGCCGAAAGAATGGTTTCTAATTGCTTCAGAGAGAATTTGTTTGATTTGACTGACACAGAAAGCCAGTCCCCATTATGGGCGATATTCAAAGAAAGACCTGATACGTGACTGATTTTTACTTTGTTTAATTTCTCCGACAACATCAACGTAGCTCTCTTTTTTAGCAAAGAAAGATCCGCTTGAAGGAAATTTAGCACCTTGCTTTGGTCTTCTTGGACGCCACGTTCTACGCCACCGAGGGATTCTAAGACACTTAAATAAAGTTGGATCGCGTTGCCATAGATTGGATTTGGCATCACATCTTGCTTATTCACGACATGGCCAAAGAGCTCATATTCGCTTCGGAACAATAAACTCCCTGCCTCTGAGATGTCCACATATAAAGTGATTTTCAGCCGATCATCGGTAGTGTTTTGCTCATTCAAAGACAACGAATAAGGAACCTTCTTAAGGACGAGATCTTTCACGAAGGCATAATCTTTGTCGCCATGTTTTAAGAAGAAGGCCATCAGTTTTTTCGATTGGCTGTTCGCGAAATGATATAAGGTGATAATTCCCGATAAATCATCGAACAAGATGATTTCTTTTTTGGAGGACAAATATCGCGATTTTTTCATCAAAGACAGCGAAGGGATGAAAGTGATGTCGCCATTTTCCTCATAACGGAACCCGGCTTTCTTTAATTCCTTCGTGATGTAATAATTATCCCCTTGATAGACAATGTTCTCCCCCATATAGAGTTCCAATATTTGGGATAATTGTTCGGTGGTCAAAAGGATTTCTTTCGTCGGATATTCGGGGAGACCGAGTAAAAGATTGGAAAGATAGGCCAACACTTTCTTCGCCGGTTCCTTAAATAAAGAATGAGCCAAAGAATATTTCTTGAGACGATATTCATAAGTCCCTTCATCGCCATAACGTTCTAAAAACAAAGCCAAAGAGGTGATAGGGATCTTCTTTTCATTCCCATCCCACAATTCCAAGGAAAGATGATGGCGATCGAAAAGATCGCTGGTGATGCGGAGGGAAAGATCCCATTGTTTTTCGGACGGCACGAGGGACGTGTCCGAGAAATCGTCAGTCAGGAAATAACGCATGAAATCACTTCTTGCCTGCGCTCGTTCCATTAATTCATCGTCGTTCAACGCCTCGACATGAGAAAGGGTAAGCCAATCTTTCGCATAAATCCGTTTTAAGGCTTCGGGGTCGTTTTGAAAAAGTTCGTTCTCCAGATTGAAAAGATAGACATAGAAGGCCATCTGAGGAATGCTTAATGGCTGATGGTTCTCTTCAAAAGGAAGACCGTTGGCCATAATCTCAATCTGAATATATGGCTCTTTAGGGTCCAATTTCCGAGAATAGGCTTCATAACGCAAACGTTCGCTTTCCTCTTGGTAAGAGAAAACAATCGCATAGGCATCCCCCTCGAAAAGATTTAAGAAGGCCTCCACACCCTCGTGGGCCAAAAAAGAAATCACAAAAGATTTTCCGATTTGATTGGCTCTAGTTAGAAACATGCTGCCCTCCTAGATAACGAGTTAGTCCCGCCTGAGATAAGAGGTTGTTATGGTCCACCATAAATAGCCAATAGGCGTGAAATTGGGGCTCTTTTTGATCCTCTAAAACAGAAGGGTGGAATAAATAATAGGAAAGAGAGTCGTCTTTGACGCTTTCGAGATATAGCAGATAGAAAAAATAACGTTTGTTTCTTCTCTTTTTGCTGATTTCCTTTTCTAAGAAGACGTGGGCCAATTCCGTTAGACGATGAATCACCTCTGGGTCTTTCAGACGATTTTTGGCCAAGAAAAGATGCTCCGGGTTGATGTTTTGGTAAGAAAAACGAACCATATCCTCCGGGAAATAATCCCTGCCGTCAACCAAAAGGACGGAATTGAAATAACTTTTCCCCGTCAAAAACGGCTCAATACGGGTTGCCGTTAAGGAGTATTCAGAATCGGAGAAAAGACTCCGAAAACGAAGATAGTCCCTAAAATCATCCGTCATTTTGACGAGATTGCCTGCAATATCCCGAGCATCGCTAGAAAGTCCTACCTTCATCAGATAAGCAATGTCCTGTTCTTCAATTGAGGCATATTCACCTTTGGCAAGCAATAAATGAAGAATGGAAACCAAAGAATCAGACATCCCTTCTTTTCGAAAATGATTTTTGGCTTTTATCAAATCGGAGTTTCCCACGAGATTGACTTTCATTTTAGCCAATAACAAAACAAAATCGGGGAGCATATTCTTCGGGGCATAACGTTTTTCTAAACAGCTTAAGGCAAACGACAAAGAAGGGCTCATTCTCCCTTGTTTAGAAAGAAGATAGTTCTGCAAGCAAGGAGAGGTCTCCGGAGAATAAAGAAGACAAGCAACCATCCGTGCCGTTTCTTGTTTTTTCTCCGCGAAAATGGTGAGGAAGGATTCAATCAAGTCTTCGATATCTTCCTCTTGAAACAAAAATTTGGAATGCAGACGGGAGAAACAAAGGCTAAATCGAACCGGATTTGGGCAAAGCAAAACATCGCCAAACATCCTTTCCAAATATAATTTGATGAGAATCAAAGATTCTTCCCGCGAAAAAGTGGGCAGGATGGCAGATAGGGAAAAAGAATAATTGAGGTATTCTTCCGTGATGCGTTTTCTTGCTAACAAAAGGATGTGTTCTTGAATTGCTCGATAAGACTCCTTTTTCCGATACACGGGGTCTTCTTCTTGTTTGGAACGTTCTTCCAAAGCAAACAAAACAGCGACCACGTGCTTGCATAAATGGGGATAAGGACAATCGCAATGGTAGGAAATGAGTCGATCTTTTTCATCTAGGCTGAAAGAGACGGAATATTCTTTTTTCCCTTTCACCGAGGCATGGACTTTGTTTCCTTCGCGTGTCAAAGCAACGACTTTGCCTTCTTTGGCATATTCTTTCCCTCGTTCTAGGATATTCGGGGACACTTGGGGTAAGTTCTCTAGATAGTTTTCCACGTTCTTATCATATCAAAAAGACACCCGACAAGTTATTTCTTTCGAGTGTCATTTGTTGAGATTCTTTTCTCCAACTTCGCTTTTTAGAGATGAAATCCTTCTTTTTCGTAAACTAATTTGCCCCCAACAATGGTCGCATAAACGTTGAAATCTTTGTCAATGATGGCAAAATCCGCGCATAGCCCAGGGGCAATGGATCCGATTTTGTCTTCCCAACCCAGGTTTTGGGCGACGTTATAAGAAACGCAATTGATGAGGTCGGCAAAGGAATAGCCTTTGGCGACAGAGGAAACATTTTTTAATGCCTCATTTAGTTTTAAGATCGATGCGGCGATGGTTCCGTCTTCTAAATGAGCGACCCCATCATAAATATAAATATCGTTGCCTCCGAGTTGATATTTCCCTGGGGCCAGATATTTGCCTTGGCAAGCATCCGTAATAAGGATTATGTCTTCTTTCTTTTTAGATTTGAAGGCCAAAGCGAAAGCATCTTCGGTGCAATGTTTCTTATCGCAGATGATTTCCACCTTCACCCCATCTGTCAACAATGCCTCACCGACAATCCCTGGCTCACGATGATGGAATCCACGTTGGGCATTGAAAAGATGAGTGACGCAATGAAGGCCTTCTTTCACGGCTTTTTTGAACAGTTCCGAGGAACAATCGCTATGACCGATTGAAGCAGTGATGTGGTGTTCCACACAATAGGCAAGCAATTCTTCCCCTCCTTCTTCATAAGCGAGGGTCACTTCATTGATATGATGTCCAGAAAGAGCGTCAAAATGGGCAAACAATTTTGCATCTGGTTTAAGGATATATTTCGGATCTTGGGCGCCTGGGTGCTTGGGAGAAATGAAAGGCCCTTCTAAATGGGCTCCGATGATTCTTGCCCCATTCCTTGGCTTTGCCATATATTCATTGATCGCACGCAAGGCTTTTTCTATCGATGGCACATCCATGGTCATCGTTGTCGCATTGAAAGAGGTAACCCCTTCCTGAGGAAGAATATTGGCAATTCCTTCTAGAGAAGAGACTTTCCCATCCATCGCATCAAAATGGTTGGCCCCATGGATATGTTGATCAATAAAGCCTGGGGAGAGGAAAAGATAATCTGGGAGAGAGATGCCCTCTTGACACTCCAAAGAAAGGATTTTCCCTTCTTGAATGGTTAGAGAGCCTTTTCTGACGCCGTCTTTGTAGACGATGTTCGCATTTGTGAATCCTTGGATTTCTTTCATTACCGTTTCCTGACTATCATTTTACTTCATAAGGCAACATCGATGCACCAACGATGCCCGCTTTATTGCCATAATGGGCGAAAGCGTATTTTTCTTCAGGGATTTTAATCAGAGGGCGAATCGCTTCCGTGGCTTCCATAAGACCCCCTCCTAAAATAATCAATTCCGGATGGATTTCTTTTTCGATCAGCAAAAGAAAGCTTTCTAACCTTTTGGCGTATTTCTCCATCACTTTGACGGCGATGGGATCTTGACGTTTGAAACACTGAATGATTTCTTTGGTGCGCATCCTCTTATGGAAAAAAGAAGAGGCATCTTTCTTTAATGCCGTGGCAGAAAGATACATTTCCGCTGAGCCGGCCTCGCCAAATTTGCCCATTCTTCCGGAAGGGACAATGGATCTAGCACCCCAGGCATGGGCTGGGTTGCGAGAGATTTTGCCATCAATCAACGAAGCCCCGCCAACGCCGGTGCCAAAAGTCAGCATCGTGATGTTTTTTAAATCGGGATAACAGGAGGCTTCTGCGATTAAAGCCCCAATCGCGTCATTTTCCACATAAGTGGGGACGTGATACTTTTTTTGGACTCTTTCTTTCAAACGGGCTCCGCTCCAGCCTTGGATGTTGACCGAAAAAAGAACGACTCCTTCGTTAGGGTCCACTACCCCCGTGGTCACGATTCCGATTTTTTCCACGTTTTGGAAGTAGAGTTGGTCAATCACGTTTTGCAATCCGGCAAAACTCTCATCGAAAGTTTTGTTCCCGCTGATGCTAAAAGACGCGGTTTTAATGATCTTGCCATCTAAGAGCAACGCCCCTTTGATGCTGGATCCGCCAACATCTACGCCAATCGTAAAACGCATTTCATTCTCCTTCTTCGATCGAGAGAATATTTCCAATCGCGGTCGCTTCCGATGGACCGACATAGACAGGGAGGTTGGTGATTTTTGAGGTAAGCTCATTTAAGAATAGGTTCTTAGAACCACCGCCAAAGACCCTGATGGCGTGGAATTTTTTCTCTGTCATCTTTTCCAGACGCTCTATGGCATCAGAATAAGCATAAGCAAGAGAGAGATAAATTGCATAATAATATTCGCCAAAATCTTTCGGTTCTGGGTAATTTCCTTCCAAAAGAAGGGTTTTGATGGTCTCTTTCATATCGATGGGATTCATCAATCGTTCGTCTTCAGGATCAAATCTCCCAGGATAATCCGAACCCTTTTTGGCTTTTTCCACGACAGAAAGGATGTCTGGTCTGTCAGGGTCTTGTCTCATCAAAGTATTGATCAGCCACATCCCTGCGATATTCCTTAGGAAACGGACTTCGTGTCGATGAGAGAATTCATTGGAAAGTCCTGCTTCGAAAGATTCTTTGGTGATGATCGGCTGGGGCAAAATAGCACCTAACAAAGACCAAGTCCCGCTAGAAAGCAAGGCCTCTCCCTCTAATGCCTCAGAGCCATAGAAAGCGGAGGCCGTATCATGTTCTAAAGCAGCATAAACATCGGCTTGGTAACCGATTGTTTCTTGTATCTTTTTGCTAAAAGGCCCAATTAAATTCCCTGCTTCGATGGGGTTAGGGAAGAAAGATTCCTTTAGACCGAGGGCTTCAAGAATCTCTTTTCGGAAAGTGAAAGTTCGAGAATCCATCAAGGCGCTGGTAGAAAGAATCGACAATTCGTTCTGTTTGATTCCTGTCAAAAGATAGGCGAGATAGCTAGGAAGCATCATCGCCGCCTTGGCTTTGGATAATTTCCCTCGTCGCCGATCGTCCGCCAATTGGTAAACGGTGTCAAACGCATGCGGTTGAATGCCGGTTAATTGATAAATCCTTTCTGGCGTGAGAAATGTCTTTTTCATCGCATTCGTTCTTTCATCGCGATAAGAACGGATGTGTCCCAGCAGGCAGTCTTTTTCATCCAGCAAAGCATAATCGACGCCGAATGTGTCAATCCCAATACGGCTGGGGATTTTGCCTAATTCTTTGGCTTTTTTCAATCCATTGAGAACATCTTGGAACAAAACATCGATGTCCCAATAACAGGAAGTTGGACCATCTTTGACTAACGGCGTCGTAAAACGGTAGATCTCTTCGATTTCAAGCGTTCCTGCTTCATTGCGGTAAGCAAGAATGTGGCGGCCAGAAGTCGCGCCGATATCAATGGCTAGATAATAATTCATTCGTCTAAAAATTCCCAACGCACGACATCTTCTAGATGGAAGCCTTTGATGATTTCTCGCAAATTATCATTGGTGATGGTGTTGATTTCTTTTCTTGAGGAATAGCCGAGGTATAGCTGCGCCGCTTTTTCAGCCGTTTCAATTAAACCAAAGGCTTCATCCAAGTCGCTTCCCGCGCCATAGATTCCATGAAGTCCCCAGATCACGCAACGGACCTTCTTCATTTTCTCAGCCGTGGCAACGCCGATTTCATTATTTCCGCAAAGCATCCAAGGAAGAACGCCAACTCCTTCTGGGAAAACGATGATATCTTCCGTCATCGCCCGCCAAAGGTTCAATGTGAATTCTTTGTCATCGTTAGGGACCAAATGAGACATGATTAAGAGATTCGTTGGGTGACAATGCATAACAACATGGTGATGCGGATCGATTTTCAGACGTTGGGCATGGCACATTAAATGAGCATAGATTTCGGAAGTGAATTTTCCTCCATCTTCAAACCCCCAAAGAAGATGAGCGACCTTCCCATCTTCAGAGATGCGAATCACGCCGACGTTGTTTTTCGGATCGGCTTTGGTGTTGCGAAAATATTTTCCCGTTCCCGTAAAAAAGAAGACACGATCTCGCAAGATTGGGTCGGCGACTAAAGGGAGAGGAATGTCACGAAGATAATGACGCCCCCCTTCAAGATATTCTTCGATTTCCTCTTCATCGACTAAGACAGAGATGTTTCCTCCGTTTCTTTCGTCCCATCCGAGACGATACATGTTATCGATGATGTTTAAGTATTTCTCCATCTTTGGAGAAGTCAAAATTTGATCAGACATATTTTCTCCTTGTTTCTGAAAGGGCAAAGCCTAATTCTATTTTTGAGGGCAAAATCTCCTTTGTCAAAAGAAACGGGGGTTTTGGCATTATACTTGCTCAACTTGCACGATTTGAGCATAAAAAGAAAGGCCCCCTTGAAGTGAAGGGAGCCTTAAAAATGCTTCTTACATCAAAGAACGATAGATGGCGATGATCTCTTCTTTGGTGGTTTCTCTCGGGTTGCCTGGGAAGCAAGCGTCATGGAAGGCAGAGGTGGCCAAGAAGTCAAGGTCTTCTTCTTTGACAATGCCTTTCAGATTGGCTGGGATGCCAACGGCGATAGAAAGATTCTGGACAGCATCAACGGCCGCTTTACGATATTCTTCTTGTGACATATTTTCAGTGCCCTTGACGCCCATGGCATGAGCAATCTCGCGATATTTCTCGCCTGTGGCTGGCGCATTCCAAGCCATGACGGTGGGAAGAAGGATCGAGCAAGCCTCGCCGTGTGGGGTATCGTATAAGGCACTTAATGGGTGGGCCATCGCGTGAACTAAGCCTAAGCCGACATTGGAGAAACCCATACCAGCGACATATTGTCCTAAAGCCATTTCTTCACGGCCATGCCTATCGCCGGCATAAGAATCTTTGATGTTATGGGAGATAATGCGGATGGCTTCAATATGGAACATATCCGAAAGTTCCCAAGCAGCTTTGGTGATATAGCCTTCAATGGCATGGGTTAGAGCGTCCATGCCAGTCCAAGCGACCAAACTCTTAGGGAGGTTGGCCATCATTTTTGGATCGACGACGGCAATTAATGGCATATCGTGAGTATCGACGCAGACGAATTTTCTATTGCGTTCGACATCTGTGATGACGTAATTGATCGTGACTTCTGCTGCCGTTCCTGCGGTTGTTGGGACAGCGATGATTGGGGTGCATGGATTCTTGGTTGGGGCAACGCCTTCCAAAGAACGGACATCGCTAAATTCTGGATTGGTGGCAATGATGCCGATGGCTTTGGCCGTATCCATCGAAGAACCACCGCCGATGGCAAGAATGTAATCCGCGCCCATCTTTTTCAAGGCTTTGACACCATCTTGGACATTCTGGATGGTTGGGTTTGGCTTGATCTCAGAATAGATTTCATAATCCAATCCGGCCTCATCAAGCAAATCGGTAACAATCTTCGTAACACCACATTTGACTAAGCCGGCATCTGAAGCAACCATGGCTTTCTTCCATCCGTGAGCCTTGACTTCAGGAACGATATTCTCAATTGCCCCATAGCCATGATAACTCACTGGATTCAAACAAAAACGATTAGACATGAATGGTTTCCTCCTGTTGATTTTGTCTAAAAATGACGTTTATATTATAAGTAACCATTCCCGTATGCGATAAAATATTATCGATATACTGAAATTATGCAAAAATCGAGCAAGATGAGTTAGAATCATTTTAGACACTTTAAAATGTGCTCGTCCAAAATTTAGTCCTTCTCAACACCATGTTACGTAAATCACAAAAAATATATCTCTTTTTCAAACGATGCTTCGATTTATTTGGCTCAATGCTGGGCATCATCTTACTTTCTCCAGTTTTACTTATCGCGACCATTGTGACCAAATGTACTTCGAAAGGCCCTGTGTTTTTCAAACAATATCGGCCTGGGAAAAATGAAAAACCTTTTCTTTTGTTAAAATTCCGTTCAATGAAAATCGATGCAGCCGAAATCCCACCAGAAGATATGTCCATTGACGACCAATCTCATATGACAACCAAATGGGGCCATTTTATGAGAAAGACATCGATTGATGAATTGCCGCAACTATTTAACATCTTTGTTGGGCAGATGTCTTTTATAGGTCCTCGCCCAAGTATGATGATTGACAAGGAAGAAAGGCTGGTGCTCGCTCGTCGCGCTGCAACTCCATGCCCTTATTTGGTGAAACCAGGGCTTTCTGGTTATGCTCAAATCAAAATGAGACGAGATCACGATGTGGAAGAAAAAGCCTTCTATGATTCGGAATACGTTAGAAGGATGTCGTTTTGGTTCGACCTAAAGATATTTGTTTATTCCTTTTTGGTACTATTCGGATTTGCGAAGGGGAGATGAGGAACTCTTTACATGAGAGTTCTTTTTTCTATTCCGTTTTCAACCACGTCTCTTTGTTTACGATGGAGACGTATTTTTTAATGATTTCCACGACACGGGAAGAAACATCTCTCACATTGTAATCCGGAACGATAGGGAGAGTATTTCCTGCCTTATGTTGATCACGGGCACGTTCGATTCCTTCCATGATGGTGTCATAATCGACTCCACCAACGACGATAGACCCATTAAGCACCCCTTCTTGACGTTCCGTGGAAGTTCGAATCAAGACGGCAGGGAAATCAAAGATAGAACTTTCTTCCGTCAATGTCCCTGAATCGGATAACACCACGAAGGCGTTCTCTTGAAGTTTACAATATTCGAAAAAGCCAAACGGCTTATCTTCGCGAATATAAGGCGAAAGAACAAAACCACGTTGTTCGAAACGTTTTCTCGTTCTTGGATGAACGGAGAAGACGACTGGCATTTGATAATGGTCGGCGATTTGATTCAAAGAAGGATAAAGACGGTCGAATTTCTCTGGGATATCGACATTCTCTTCACGATGCGCGGACATGATGATGTATTTGCCTTTTTCAAGGTGAAGCTTTTCTAAGATGTCCGATGATTCGATTCTTTCACGATGGGCATTAATCACTTCTAACATCGGAGAACCGGTGATGTGGGTTCTATCTTTCCTTAGCCCTTCATGCATCAAATTGTTATAAGCGTAATGAGAATAAGGCATATTGATGTCGGAAATATGATCGACGATCGTGCGGTTGGTCATTTCGGCGACATTCCAATCCCAGCAACGATTGCCTGCCTCCATATGGAAAATCGGGGTTTTGAGACGTTTTGCCGCGATCGCAGATAAAGCAGAATTCGTATCTCCTAAAATCAAGACGGCATCTGGTTTGATCTTTTGGATGAGGTCATAAGATTTGGCAATGACCGAACCCATCGTCTCCCCAAGGTTTTTGCCAACGACGTTCAGATAATAATCCGGGGCGCGAAGGCCGAGTTCTTCGAAAAAGATCTGATTCAGTTCATAATCATAATTCTGGCCCGTATGGACAAGAATATGGTCAAATTCCAAATCGCAACGTTTGATGACTTCGCTAAGACGAATGATTTCAGGGCGCGTGCCTAAAATCGTCATGACTTTGAGTTGATGGGCCATGTTATTCTTTCTTCCCTTCCAATTTATAACGCCAATAAGCGATGCAATCTCTTACCGTCTCTTCGTATTCGTAGGTTTCTTTCCAGCCTAAGGCTTTCATTTTGTCACAATTGCCGGCATAGAGTTTCTCATCGGCAGGACGAAGAAGCTTCGGATCTTCGATAAGTTCATATTTGACGCCCATGATTTTCTCGATGCATTCAACGACGTGAGACATTTTGAAAATATGGGATGAGCAGATGTTATAAGCCTCTCCCGGAACGCCTTTGCGGCCTAGGATCTCCAAGGCGACACAAACATCGCGAGCATCGATAATCGCTCTTAAAGCAGTAAGATTGCCGACAATCAGTTTGTTGTCCCCTTTCCTTTCCAATTCCACCGCTCGTTTGGTGAAATCACCGGTGATATCCTGAATCTTTCTTGGGCCCGTGCAATTGAAAAGACGGACGCGAGCATTTTTGATGCCATAATTCCGATAATATTGGAAGCAAGTGAGATCTTCCCCTGCTTTGGAGACGCCATAAGGATGCAATGGCAATAAAGGACAATCTTCTTTTGGGAGATTTTCTGGCGAATAGCTTAAAAGAGCTTCGCCATAGATGGCGCTAGAAGAAATGGCAACGACCATTGGGTCATAGCCAGGATGTTGCTTTTGAGCGGCGCGAATCGCTTCAAACAAGCCAACCGTCCCTTTGATATTCACATCCATCGTGTAATAAGGATCGATCCAGGATTCCGTCGGACGAGATTGGGCGGCAAGATGGAAAATCTTATCCGGAAGATAGGAACAAATCCATTCTTTCATCTTTTCATGGTCACGGACATCAAGTTCGAATAATTCCACCCCTTCTTGGTTGATATCATTCAAATCAACCGTCGGCGTGTAATAGGAACCTTTCACTTCATATCCGAGTTTATGAAGATATTCCACCAAATGGCTGCCGATGATTCCTCCGGCGCCAGTAACATATGCTTTGACCATGTTCGTCACCTCTCGTTAAAGATTATAATTTCTCTTCTTGTTTTGTTTAAGTGTAAAAAAGCCACCCCGAAGGATGGCTTTCGTTAGATTGGGATTATTCGAAGGCAATCGTGAAGTGATAAACAGGTTGACCGCCATCGATTTCGTAGATATCCATCATTGGGCAGAGGCGTTCTAATAATTTCTTCAGATCGACCTTCATCTTCTCAGTGGCATTTTTGCCATAGAAGACGGTGATAATCGACTTTTCGTCCATATTAGGAACGTTCTTGACCATCTTTTGGACCGCTTTCATGATAGTTCGGTCATGGGAGACGATTTTGCCACCCATAATGCCGATGAAATCGTTTTTCCGGATGGTCATGCCGTTGTTTTTGGAATCGCGGATGGATTTAGAGATTTGCATGGAGACCACGCTCTTCATCTGCTCTTCCATGATTTGGATGTTCTCTTCGACAGAAGCTCCGGCAATATCGGCCATCTTCATCGCGGAATAGGCTTCAACGACGGATTTGGAATGCATGACGTGAACTTTGCTCTTCGTATACATCCCTGCGGCTTGCTCGGCGGTCATGATGACATTCGAGTTGTTCGGGAAGATGATGACATCGTCGGCATTGACATAATCCAGTTTGTCCACGAAATCTTGAGCGGAAGGGTTCATCGTCTGCCCACCCGTGATGATGCCTGCCACGCCAAGATCTTTGAAGAGTTTCCCGATTTCCGGAGATGGGGCAACGGCAATCACTTGAATCTTCGAATGCTTCAATGGCTCCGGTTTAATGTCGGAGGAGACTTTGACACCCTTGCCTTCGATTGGCATCTCTTTGAGAAGTTTCTCGTTGTGCTGGATGGTCATATTCTCCATCTTGAAGGTCACGAATTCACCATATTGTTGGGCATATTGGATGACTTTCCATGGCTCTTTGGTGTGAACGTGGATTTTGATGATGGAGTTTTGCTTGATCGCAACGATCGAATCTCCGATTTTGGAGAATTCGTCGATGAAATCCTGAAGGTTCACCTTCGCTGGATCGCCTTTGGAACGAAGCAATTGAAGGATGAATTCCGTGCAATATCCATAATCGAGCTTAGAATCTTCGTTAAAAGCTTCAGGCTCATTGAGATCGATGTTGCTTGATGGGCCGTTGAAGATCGTGTCCGTCACCTCTTCACCCATGATTTCTTTGCACATGCCTTCAATCGTATAAAGAAGGCCTGCGCCGCCAGAGTCGATGACGCCCGCCTCTTTTAAGACAGGCAACAAATCTGGGGTTCGATCAAGAGAGATTTTCATTTGTTCAAGAAGCGTTTTGAAAAGGGTCTCGAAATCCTTGATCTCGTTGATGTGGTCAATCACATAATCAGTGCCTTCGCGGGCGACTGTGAGAATGGTTCCTTCCACTGGGGTTGGAACGGCTTTATAAGCGACAGCTGTGCCGTTTTTTAAGGCCGAGGCGAATTGCCGGACGGTTGCTTTCGTCAATCCTTGCAAGGCATAAGCGATGCCAGCAAAGAATTGGGAGGTGATGACGCCAGAATTGCCTCTTGCGCCTAATAACATGCCTTCAGAACATTTGGCGACAACATCGCCAAGAACGGCTTTGTTGGCGCGTTTCATGGCTTTGACGCCGCCTTCTAATGTCGCGCAGATGTTGGTTCCGGTATCACCGTCTGGTACCGGGAAGACGTTTAGTTCGTTTACGGTTTCGTAATGAGTCTTCAGGTCCTTAAACCCGTTGACAATCATTGCCTCGTAGGTTCTTCCGTCTAATGTTTTCATAGGAAATAGATGGGGTGGGGTTTATTCGCCTTCGGTGACTTCCTTGCCAAAGCAATAGATTGCGATGGTGCCAGGACCGGTAGAACCACCGATGATCGGGCCAAGAATGCCGATATGGACGTGTTTTGGCTTTGCTCTCTTTAAGAGTTCTTCTTTGCAGAATTCCGCGCCTTCTAAATCGTCAGAGTGGGCGATATAGATGGTTTGGTTTTCGATGTCTTCGGCGGAAGCAATCGTGCTGTTGACGATTTCCAATAAGGATGGTTTTCTGCCTTTGACTTTCTTGACGGCAAGATTGTTGCCATGAATGTCAGAGATCAAAATCGGTTTGACGCCGAAGAGGTTGCCAAAGAAAGCGCTGGAAGCCTTCACGCGGCCCGCTCTCTTAAGATAATTGAGGTTTTCGACAGCAGCCCATTGATGGAAACGAAGCTTATTTGCTTCGAGCCATTCGACGATTTCATCTAAATTCTTGCCATCTTCGAACATACGGCGGGCACGGATGGCCATATCGCCTTGGGCATAACCGGTGATCAAAGAATCGACCACGGCGATTTTGCGTTCTGGATATTGTTCCAGCAATTCTTTCGAAACGATGCGAGCTAAGTCGACCGATTTGGAAAGGCCGGAGCTGCAAGAGATATAGAGAACGTCTTTGCCGGCTTTCAATTCCGGTTCGAACTTTGCGATGAATTCTTGACGAGTGACTTGGGAGGTGAAGATCTTTTCGCCTTCACGCATCACATCATAGAGTTGATGTGGGTTATAACCATGATCCCAATCGAGCGACGCTGGGATTTCTTTGCCTTTGAAAGAAAGGCCCATCGTGCAATAACCGATATCATACTTTTTGCGGAGCTCAGTATCGAGATCGCCAGTAGAATCGATGAAAATAGCTAATTCTGCCATAAATTGATTCCTCCTTTAGGAACACGAAGATATTATCTTAGTTTTTGTTACTAGATTAAAGGGGGAAATCACCATTCTAAAGAATGGATAGCCCCTCTTTCTTGGCTTATTTGCCTCTGAATGGCAAGCCTAAATTCCAGGCTTTCCCGACGATGTCTCCGACTTCGTAATAAGAGTTGTCGATTTGGGAGAAAAGGATGGCATTGAGTTTTTTCACATCCACCATTCCTTTCTCATTAAGAATCGTTTCGTCGGCCAGGACATTGACGATTTCTGCGTAAACGAAGAAATTTCCATCCTCGTCATGACGGATGGCATGCGTCTTGCATTCCAACGTCAAAGGGTATTCTTCAATCACTGGGGCATTGACGTGTTGCGATTTGACAACATGGAGACCACTTCTCGCGAATTTGTCTTTCACCGTATTGCCAGAATCAATCCCAAAATAATCAGATTCTTTGACCAAGTCCTTGGTGGCGATAGCAATCGTAAGATCGCTTCCTGCCTTCAGATTCTTGCAAGTTTTGTGCTCTTCGGTAAGACAGCAAAGAATCATGTTGGTGTCAATGAGAGTGCCCCACGCCATGTTCATGACATTGACGGAGCCTTGTTCGTCATAGGTCCCAAGGATTGCCACTGGGCAAGGGAAGAGGAAGCTTTTCACGCCTAAGTCTTTTTTCATAAAGTTCTCCTTTTTTATTTTTCTTCCGCGGCGAGGCGGATATTCATCAATGTTTGTTGGTCATTTCGGAAGAGGATACCTTCCATTCCGAGCCTTCTTGACGCTAAGACGTTTTCTTCATGATCATCGATAAAAATGGCGTCTTTGGCTTGATAGCCCATCTCATTCAGCGCAAGAAAGAAGAATTCTTTTCCTGGTTTCACCAAATGATAGTCAGAAGAGACATAGGTTTTGTCAAAAAGGTCTTGGACTTGATAACGGTTGCTAAGATAAGGTACCAGAGTATCTGGGGCATTCGATAAAACAACGATGGGGTGCCCTTTCTTTTTTAGGTCACGAAGTAAGGCGATATATTCTTCATGGGGTTGAGGTCCTTCGAAGAATTCTTGTTTGATGATTTCCCTAGGATAATGGAATTCTAGAGAAATGCCATCGATGATTTCCTCCATCGTGATCTCTCCTAGATCTCCTTTTTGGAAATAGCGGACCATCAGTTCTTGGCCCAATTTCTCATCCACGTGTTTGCGGAAGAACAAAGGGGCATCTTCGGAACCGACGACGCCGAAGAAATCGGTGATGATGAGTTTTTTCATGAACTCAATATAACACAGAATGGGTTCGTTATTTTCATTTTTGCTCACGTGGGTTAAAATCTAAATCGCCCTTTAGGGGGCATGCACTAGTGGTGGAATGGTAGACACGATAGACTTAGGAACTTGTAAAGTCGGGAAATCTGACTTGGCAAAACCCTAGCATCTATCGGGAAAACCAAGAAACCTGCGGACGAACCTAGGGTGCGGACAAGAGAAAAATCCTAAATTTTCTCTCAAAATCCCTCCAAAAGCCTATCTGAAGTGCGGACGAAAGCGTAAACTCAATCCGCGGTTCAGCAAGGTTCTCAACGGTTCAGTGCGGACCGCTCCAGGCGACGCAAAAAGGTGCGGACAACCTTAAGGCTGAAAGTCTTGTAAAGTTCCGGAATTACAAATGCCAAAAAATCCCTTGGCAACGAATGAAAAAGGGTGTTATGCGGACATGGCGTAATTGGTAGCCGCGATAGACTTAGGATCTATTGGTTAACCCCGTGCAGGTTCGAGTCCTGTTGTCCGCACCAACTCAAATGTAATGGCCTCCGATTCCTAGAAAGGAAATCTCGGAGGCTTTTATTTTTCCGAGCAGGTGTGGGTATGGACCCAAAATTCAAAGCATATAAGACTGGAATGGTTACTGTTCTAGAAAGGTATCCTTGTGGCAGGGGGAACGGCCAAAAAACTAGGCGTTTCTTTCGCTACCGTAAATCGTTGGGAAAACGGTCATCACGAACCCACTTTCAAAGAGAGACGAAAGCTCCGTGAGCTGTG
>CADBIO010000002.1 GCA_902794835.1 uncultured Erysipelotrichaceae bacterium | reverse complement strand
AATAGTAATGATTAGAGCGGCTGAACCGCTCCTACAGGGTGCCCCTGACACTTCTCACAGCCACCACATTCGGATAATTTGTCACAATCTTTGCAACAATCGATTCCGCAATAAGTTTTCATAGTTGCTTTACCTCCCAGTGACCATATTTCTTTCCGCCTACGCGCTCTAGTTTCCCGTCTTTTCTTAAGGCGGCAATAATGCTTTTAATCGTCCTTAACGAAACGCCTAATTCCCTCGCTAGTTCGTCTGTTCTCAGAGTCGGATTACCTTTTAACAAACGGAGTAATCTAGCTTCTTTTGTCTCATTAAACACAGAAGAAAGAGGAACAATATGCAATTCTTTGTTTTCCAACCGGTTATTCTCATTGAATAACAAATTTTTGAGAAACTTAATGAGATACGTTCTATCTTCATAAATTCCTTTTTGTAGGTTTGTGTAGTTTGCCCTCACTAAAGAGTTTCTGAAATACCACGCGTTTTTAGCAAATGTATCATTGGTTACATCAAAGCCTAAACTCCTTAAATATTTAATGGTAAATACCGCAGTAGTTCTGGTATTGCCCTCTTCAAAAACGTGAATTTGCCAAAGGTTGGCAATAAAGATTGCAAGATGCTCAACGATTTCATCCATGGAAAGTTTTGAATAATCAAACCGCTTTTCGATATCAAAATCATATTGAAGCGTCGCCTCTAATTCACGATAGTCCCCATAGATGACCGATGCGCCATCAAGAACCCATTCTTTTTTTGAGAAATTGTAGGTTCTTAATTGGCCAGGGTGTTCCAAAATACCTTCAAATAAAATTCGATGAATAGAAAGTAGCTGCCCAACGGTAAAAGTGAAATAATCCTCATTGATTATTCTAGCTATTCTAATCGAGACTTTATCAGCTTCCTCGCTTCTATCTCCCACGGCTGGTTTACTCTTGTAATAGGAGTTCACGATGTCATCTAATTCATCTAGCGAGATTTCGCCTTTTAAATATCTTTCGGATTCCTGAAGGAAATATGATGAATTCTTTAAATGGTCGACATCTTGAAGACCAATGCCAGTTTCCAATATGTAACGGTTTGTATAATTATTTTCCACAGGAAAATATTATCATAAAATGCTTTAAAGTGCAATCTTAAAGTGCAACTTGCACTTAAAAAGAGTCAAGACACGAGAAAAGACCTCCGAAGAGGCCTAATCTATGCTGGATAAGTCTTTTTGTCCAATTTTGAATAAGTGACTTTGGACAACGACAATTTGTGTGGTTGTCTAAGTCAATCCATCCTATTTTGTCCAAAATCCTTCGTCCTTAGAAGGCAAAAGAAAAACCGAGATATTTCACTCGGCTTCCCCCCACTATCGAATCTCGCCAGACGCAGCTTCCCTCTCTAGCTTGATCTATCCGCCTTTTTGTCATGTTTATAGACGTTCGCGAACCTTAATTGGCGTTTATCCTATCAATCACGCTTTTCACAAGCCGCTCGTCCGTCAGTTCCGAAATCGCAAATGTTTTCCTGCCGACATAATTCAACGAAGTTCCAAGGTGATATAAAGACTTGCCGTCTATGACGACAAAGCGGTCGTGGAACGAATCGTCACTCTTAACAGTTAATGCTCCATACTGAAGGACAAATGCATCAACATCGCCCTGCGTAAGTTTGGTCTTGGATGAAACGATTATTTTTGCCGGAATCGCGTTGTCTTTGCTCGAAAGAAAACCAAGCGCCTTTGCGTCGGCATAAGGGTCGACGACCACAATGCTTGTTTTTGCCTTAGAAAACAGTTCTTTTATAAATACTCTAGCGTTTAAATATTCGCCGTCGAAGAAAACCTTTTCTAAGTCCGGGATATGTTCTTCCTCGATTTTGGTCAACCTCGTGTCGATACTTTCAACCTTATTTAGAAGGTTAATGTAATTCTCGTTGGTCACAAGAGCGCGGCTACTATCAACTACATACCCACGTAACAAATACTCTTTTAGGACAGAGTTTGCCCATTTTCGAAAAGCCACCCCGTTTTTAGATTTCACGCGGTAGCCAACCGAAATGATTACATCTAGGTTATAAAACGTCACTTCATAAACCTTCCCATCTGAAGCAGTAGTTGCATTTTTTGCAACAACTCGTTTCGAGTCTAACTCCCCTTCTTTAAATACATTCTTGATATGTCTTGAAATAACCGATTTGTCGCGCCCGAACAAAAGGCACATCTCATTCAAAGAAAGCCATACAGTGTCCTCGCTTGGAGACACATTAACGTCAAGAATCAGACCGTCTTTTTCGAATCGAACCAATTCATATTTATCATTCATCCAAATGCCCTCCCATTAAACTCCGCTTAAGAACAATTTCTCCATCGATCTTTTCGCCCGTGACTTCAAAGCCGGCCGCCTGATATAGGGATATCGCCCCCTCGTTTTTTCCATCGCAGCTTGTGTATATGGCATCGGCTTCGCCTAGGGGCTTTGTAGCGCACCACCTAATGACGCTGGTAAGCAGTTCTTTGCCAAAACCTTTGCCTTGATAGTTCATATCTATCATGATTCGCCACAGACAATAGGATTTTTTCATCCACTCTTTTTCTCTTTTGGCTCCTATCGAGCCTAAGGCAATAGAAGCAAAACCAACCGGAGCGTTCTTGTGATAGGCCACAAAACACTGCGTTTTCCCACCTTCGTGTTCGGCAGCATAGGCCTCCGCGATAGCGAGCGCGTTTTCCGCAACAAAGTCACGTTGATGAGGCGCAACCTTTAAAGACAACACGTCGTCAAGTTCTGCGAAACCAATGGCCTTGAGAACAAGGTTAGCTGACTTGATCACTGTGGAATCAGCCTTTGGAGCAAGGGTCTCGATCGTTTCCCCTTCAAAATCTTCGCCGAAACGCGACAGCAAGAGCATTAGTTTTTCGTAGCTCATTTCCGCCGAATCGTTTTCCAAACGGCTGATCATTCCTTTTCCGGAATATCCTAAAATATCTGCCATTTCAGACTGGCTTAAATTCCTTTTAAGACGTATGGACCTTATTTTTCTACCAAGTTCTTTTGCCATGGTTTAATTTTAGTATACTTTTGATTAATTCGCAATGCACCCACTTCTAAGCGAAAGGAAGCTCGGCGAGTTCGAGATACGAAAAAAGCCGCCATTCCTGACGGCTTCTATTCAAACCGCCGAGGTCGATCCGTTTTGTCCAACTGAGGACGATCGGATTTGGACGACGACAAATATATGCTTATTGGTGGAACATAACGGGATCGAACCGTCGACCTCCTCGTTGCGAACGAGGCGCTCTCCCAGCTGAGCTAATGTCCCAACGGGTTATTATTATAGTAATCCTGAAAGAAAAAGAAAACGCTTTTTCAAGAACAATTTCAATTTGCAATTGTAAAGTTTCCAAAAATTCCACGCGCGTTGCCTCGTTTTCCCGTTTGAATGCATTTGGAAGAAGGCTTTTATCGCCATTTTCCTTTATTTGTTCAAAATATTTATTTTGGCGATGGCGTTTGGTTTTTATCGCTTTCATTATGACATCGTATAAGGCCGTTTTCTTTGTAATTGTAAAGTTTTTAACCTACTTTGCCCATTGCTTCGAAACATTGAAAATTCAAGGCTTTTTCTTGTTTGAATCTCCCTTTTTAATAAGGTCCCATGACACGAACGATAGCCATCATTGACCTAAAAAGTTTCTATGCCTCCTGTGAGTGCGCAGTCCGTCATCTGGACATCTTTAAAACGCCTTTGGTTTGTTGTGACCCCTATCGCTCCGACTCTTCCATCGTGATGTCAGTCACGCCTTATTTAAAAGAAAAATATGGCTGTGGGAACGTCTGCCGAAAAAGAGATTTGCCAAACGTTCCCGGGATGATTTATGCCGTCCCCCGCATGTCTTATTATCTGACCATATCCGCGAAGGTCGTGTCGATCTTTTTAGAATATGTCGCACCAGAAGATCTCCACATTTATTCCGTGGATGAAAGTTTTTTGAATTTAGGCCCGTATCTTAAGTTATATGGCGGATCGGCTGAAACCATTGTGAAAAGGATTCAAAAAGAGATATGGGATCGGCTGGGGCTCGTCGCCACAGCAGGAATCGGCCCCAATATGTTTTTGGCAAAAACGGCGTTAGATAACGAAGGCAAAAAGAAAAAACCATTTATCGCCCATTGGGATGAACAAGACGTACCTGCGAAATTGTGGAAAATCCATCCGATGACCAAAATCTGGTCGATTGCTGAAGGCACTGCTTCTCACCTTTCAAGGATCGGTATCAATACCTTAAAGGAATTAGCTCATGCTGATGACACTTTGCTTGCCAAAGAATTTGGTATTATGGGGGCTCAATTAAAAGCCTTAGCCAATGGCAAAGACGAATCAGAAATCCCTCAAAAATACACCCCCGTATCCCCTTCTTTGTCTAATGGACAAACTTTAATCAAGCCATTGGTCCCTTCTCAATGCGAGCTTTTGCTTCGAGAGATGGTTGATGATCTTTCTTCACGATTAAGAAAAGAGAGCTTTCTGACACAGAAAATATCCGTTTGGGCTTCTTATGGAACGCTTGGTGGATATTCCCGTCAAATGCAGCTTCCCATCGCTACCGATTCCACTTATGAGTTGTTCGCCTATATCCGAGAAGCCTTCTTTTCGGGAATCAAAGAAGCACCAATATGCGCTTTGGGGATTTCCTTCGGGAAATTAAGTAATCCGAAGATGGAGCAAACTTCTTTGTTTATCGATCCAAAAGAACAAGAAGAGAGAAGGTCTTTGGATCGCACCTTAGATCAAATTCATGGAATATATGGGCGCAACAGTGTGCTTCGATGTTCCTCGTTGTTGCCTAATTCCACCATTCGGAGAAGACATGAACAAATTGGAGGACACAGAGAATGAAAGATCGCGGAATGTTAAAATGGGCTCCTTACAAATCATTGGATCAACAAGCGGATTTTTTAGCTCGCATGGATTATGAAAGAAATAAACGACCTTGCCCTCAAATGTCCAATGACAAAGCTGAGGAAATTAATGATTTGCTCACCAATTACAAAGGAGAGAAAATCGTCGCTCGTTATTGGCATGATGGCTATATTTATGCCATTCACGGCTACCTTGAAGAAGTGTCCACGATTTATGGATATTTAAGAATAGGGGGCGAGGAGATTTATTTCCGACAGTTAACAGATTTATATCCCGATAATGATTAAAGAAAAATTGCAACCGGTGGTCGCAATTTCATTATTTTTCTTTACGTACTGCTTCCATCAAATTCTCTAATAGAGCCAATCTCGTCAACAATCCGACGCCGCCTGGCACCGGAGTTTGCAAAGCAACGGGAAGATTAGGAACAAAATCGCCATGAAGATGTCCATCTTCTCCGCGATTGATTCCGACATCTACAAGATATGCCGTCGGTTTGAATTCATAAGAGGCATCCCATAAAAACATTCTCCCAATGGCAGAGACGATTAAATCGGCGTGTTTCATGTAGAAACGTTTATCCTCTTCCGTGGTTTTGCTGTGAAGCTGGACGACGTTGCAGTCCCGTTCCAATAATAATCTTGCCATTGGTTTGCCAACGATTTCCGAACGCCCCAGCACGACAGCGTTCTTTCCTCGGAATGGGAAGCCTTCTGCGGTGAGATAATTGATAATGCCTTTGGGGGTGCAAGGGTCAAACTGACTTAAAGCGGTAAAACCATCAACATCTTTTGCCGGGGAAACCGTCAAATTGATCTTCTCGACCGAGATGTGTTTAGGGACAGGCAATTGGACGATAATCCCATCAATAGCAGGGTCGTCGTTTTGTTTGCGAATAAAAGAGAGAAGCTCTTCTTCGGCGATGTTTTCTTCAAACAAAGTCTGAACTGCGTTAATTCCGATTTCGGCGGCATCCTTCTTCTTGCCTCGAACATACGCCTCTGATGCGGGATTGTGCCCGACTGTGATAATCGAAAGGGTTGGGACTTTGGGAAGAGAAGCAATTTCCTCTTTTAAAGCTGCCTTGCGGGCAGCAACATATTCTTTAATCGTCATCGTTTTCACCTTGGGCTCATTTTAGCCCTTCTTGTTTATGATTGCACCAAAAGAAAAATCCCTTGCGAGAAGGGATTCAAATTCATGTTCTGCTTAGAAGCCTAATAACGGGATGATAGCCATTGCCGCTGTTGCGGAGTCAGTCGAATCTGCTGGTGCGCTGCCACGGGAATTCAGCAACATAATGAGCAACGCCATAAACAAGAAGACGACGGCAAAGCCGAAGGTCATCCATGAAATAATTTTCTCAGACCCTCTTTCCTTAGTTTTGGCGAAGACGTTGAGACCACCGCCGGTGATGGCGCCGGAAGCACCTTCAGATTTACCGCCTTGAAGAAGGCTCAAGACGATCACGATCAGGGCTATGATGATAAAGACAATATCGTACCACTTCATATCAATAAGATGCGCTCTTTCAAAACGCTCTATAACTTTATTATAGAAACGCTTTTTTATCAATGAAAGATTATCAAGATTTTATCTTTGCGTACTCCTCTTTTAAAGCTAAATATTCTTCGATGATGTCGCGATGAATTTCTGGCCCATAGCATTTCCGAAACGCTTCAACATCCCAAGGTTTTTTCGCGACGTTCCGGAAAAATTGGGAAAATTTGATCCATTGGCAATAATGGCGAATCACCGTATCTTCATGCAAATAATGTTGGTCATTAAATCTGGGTGACATGATTTTCTTTTTGTTTTTCAAAGCGCGATTAATCGCCGTCTGATCTGGCATGAAATAAAAGTTCTTGATCAATTTTTTACGGACCAAATCGAAGTCATGGTTTTCTCTTAACCGTTTTAAATCCATTAAGATGACGCCGCTGTTGCAATAATTTTTCCCCAGCCAATGGCTTCCGACTTCATCCCTTACCATACCGACATCATTTCCTTCTAGATCGCAATCAAAAATTTGTTCTAAATCCCCAGTGACAACGACATCAATGTCCATATAAAGGACCCTGTCCCCTAATTCCGGGTGGAAATCAGCTAAAAGACGCATCATCGAGAAAGGCGAAAATCGAGTTTTGAAACTTTTGGATTTATGTAATTTTTCAATTAATTCGTTCGTCCAATCTAGGCAAGTGATTTTAGCATTTTTGTTGTAACGCTGAAGTTGAGATTCGATGAATTTTAAGTCAGATTCAGGCAGGGCGTGATATTGTTTTTTCTTAATTTTGATCTCCCCAGTCACGAAAAAGATGTGCAGTGGGCGCTTCGTTTCTTTTTGAGCTGAAAGCAAAGTGATAAGGGCGCCATCGAAACAATGGGAGTCGGCTGAGCAAAGAATACAAATCGGGGAGGTCTCAGTCATTTAAAAGCTCCTTGAGATTATGAATGATGGGCCACTTCTCCTTAGCGTATTCATTTTTGCGGTCCAATAAAAAGCCATCGATTCCCGCATTTTTTGCACATTCTGGGTCTTGCAGAGAATCTCCAATATAAAGACACGCTTCCTTTAATGGGTTGCCTGAAAGTTCCATCGCCTTCAACAAGGGATCGGCAAAAGGCTTGGGGTTTTTCGTGCTGTCGCCACCGACATAGAAATCGAAATATTGGTCCAATCCGATGATTTTTAATACACGGCCGATATGGGTGACGGAGTTGCCAGAGACCACAGCGATCTTTTTGTCGTTCTTTTTGAGGGTGGCGAGAACTTCTGAAACTTCTGGGAAGACTTCGATTTTCTTCAGATCTTCTTCGTTTTTCATTTCTTCCGAAAGAATTTGATATAACGTCAACATATCCTCTTCTTTGGTGATGCCGACTTCAAGGCAGGATTGAACCATCGCCATATGAGTAAAGTGAAGCACGTCGCTAGGGGTGAGTTGATAGCCAAAATGCCCATAAGCAACCTGGAAGGGGCGAATCAAAGATTTCCAAGTATCGACCAAAGTGCCGTCAAAATCAAAATAATAATAGTCGTAATGTTTCATTGGTTCATGCCCGTTCTCAAATCTAAGATAATGTCACGAATCTCAGCCGCCCGTTCAAAATCATAGGCTTTGGCAGCTTCGCGCATTTCTTTCTCCAGCTTTTTGATTTGCGTTTCCAAATCTTTGCGGGAGGCTTTTTTGTTGATGTGTTTCGTGATTTCCTCTTCCTCGCTGTCGCTATTGGAAAGCGGAGGGCGGATGTCTTTGATGATCGTTGTTGGAATGATGCCGTTTTCTTCATTATATTCGTTTTGGATTCTCCGACGGCGATTCGTTTCATGGATACAGGCCGCCATTGAATCCGTGATAATATCGGCGTACATGATAACTTTGCCATGGGCGTTACGGGCGGCGCGTCCTGTGATTTGGATTAAGGAGGTCTTCGAACGTAAGAATCCTTCTTTGTCTGCATCTAAAATGCAAATCAAAGAAACTTCTGGAATGTCTAAGCCTTCTCTTAACAAATTGATGCCGACCAGGACATCGTATTTTCCTTTTCTTAATTGATAGATAATCTCCGTGCGTTCTAAGGTCTTGGTCTCATTTTGAAGATAAGTGACCTTAATTCCTTGCCCTTTAAGGTATGCCGTAAGATCTTCGGCCATACGGATGGTCAAAGTAACAATCATCACACGTTCGTTTTTTTCGATCCGTTGCTTGATTTCTTGCATGATGTCATCGATTTGTCCGAGCGGCTTTCTAACTTCGATGACTGGATCGAGCAAGCCGGTAGGACGAATGACTTGTTCTACCACTTCTCCATCAGCCTGATTCAATTCATAATCACCTGGCGTAGCCGAGGTGCAAATCACGTTGGCAGGCATCAGGCGTTCAAATTCGTCAAAATTCAAAGGGCGATTATCCAAAGCGCTGGGAAGACGGAAGCCATATTCCACAAGAGTTTCTTTTCTAGAACGATCGCCAAAATACATGCCCCGTATTTGAGGGAAGGTAACGTGGGATTCGTCTACCAGAAGGAGATAATCTTTGGGGAAATAATCGATTAAGCAAAAGGGTCTTTGCCCAGGTTTACGTTGATCAATGTGGGCGGAGTAATTTTCAATTCCGGGACAACGGCCGAATTCTTGTAAGGATTCCATATCTTGCCTGGTTCTCATTTCGAGACGCTCAGCCTCTAAAAGTTTGCCTTCTTTCTTAAAATAGGCTAGACGTGTATCTAATTCTTTCGAAATCGACTCACAGGCAATATTGATTCTGGCACGAGTCGAGGCGTGGTCATAGGCTGGATAGATGGCATAGGTGCGGTAGGAACGATGGAATTCCCCCGTCGTTTTGTCAATCTCGGAAATTCGTTCCACTTCATCCCCAAAACAATCAATACGGATGTAATAATCGCTAGGCGCCATAGGACAGATGTCAATGATGTCGCCATGAACGCGGAAATTGCCTGGATTCAGATCGAAGTTGTTCCGCGAATATTGAGAATCGACAAGGCGGGCGAAAAATTTCTTTCGATCCAAGGTTTCCCCTTCGCGAATTTCAAAAACAAGGCCACTATATTCGGCCGGATCGGTCAAACCATAAATGGCAGCAACAGAAGCTACGACAATCGTATCACGACGTTCAAGGATCGAATTGACCGCACTGGTACGTAATTGCTCAATCTCGTCGTTCATCATCGCATCTTTGGCGATATAGGTGTCAGTTTTCGGAACGTAGGCTTCTGGTTGATAAAAATCGAAGTTAGAGACGAAATATTCGACGCGATTCTCAGGAAATAGTTCTTTGAATTCCCCATAAAGCTGTGAGGCTAGAGTTTTGTTATGAACCAAAACAAGAGTCGGACGATTCAGGGCCGCGACAATATTAGCGTCAGTAAAAGTCTTTCCCGTGCCCGTGGCCCCTTTGATAACTTGAAATTGTTTTCCTTCGCGCACTCCTTTAAGAACTTGTTCGATGGCTTGGGGTTGATCCCCCGTTGGCTTGAATTTTGAAACTAGTTTGAACGGATGAGAAGAATCAATCATGTTCCTTGTCTCCCGTCTTATGTTTCTTTTCTTTTTTGATTTTCGGGAGAGGCACAAAGCCTTCGCCGTTGATGGATTTGGCTTTCGTAAAGGAAACGAAGGCTGATGGATCGATTTCTGCAATCTTATTCTCTAAATCCAGTTGTTCGGATTTATTGATGACGATTCGCATCATTTTACGGTTTTCGCCTGTATAGCCGCCGACAGCATCAAATAAAGTAACACTGTGGTCTAATTCGTTATAGACGAATTTGGCAATCTCTTCATATTGGTCTGATACGACGTCGGCAATGACAAAACGATCGGCATTGATATAAACCGCTTGAATCGCCATCGAGCAAACCAAAGCGGAGATGATGCCGCCAAGAACATAGATGCCAATGCTAGGCTGATTCAAACGAGCTAAAGCAGAGATAAGAATTAAAACGCTGTCGATTAAGAAACTGGAAACATCTTCTTTCATCGCGGTGAATTTCGCCAAGATGCTGGAGACAATCGCAAAGCCTCCAGTTGAGGCGTGCCCTAAAAAGGCCATTCCCACGGCCACACCATCTAAAGCACCGCCGATTGCGGCACAAATCATTAAATTGCCAACATCGGTCGACAACAATTCATATGAACTTAACGATGCGCCCCCGACGGATGGATATAAAAGACCTAACCCAAGAACGGCGCCTAAATCTAAACGATAAAACAAAGCATAGAAAGCTGGATAGGCAATCATTGCAACTAAGGTCTTTAGAGCAAATTTTTTGCCCATAAATACCAGCCCGAGGATCCAGAGGACAACCTGAGCGACCGCAACGACGATATCTCTGATGCCGAACCCAGTCAAAGGCTCAACAAAATAGTCAACGATGATGCCAAGAGAAGAAACGCCGCCAGAAACGATGTCCCATTTATTAAGAAAAACGGCATCGCCAAAAGCGAAAAGAACGCATCCGACAAGGATCAACAAAATATCCTTAGCCCTTTGGTAATGCGGTGATCGGACCATTTTTCTCATCTGAGCATCCATGTTATCCTCCTCAACTTTGTTTTCCGGTTCTTGCGAGCATCTCTAGATAGGAATAAACGAAATCATCGATGTCGCCATCCATGACGCCGTTGACATCGGCAGTCTGGAATTCGGTGCGGTGATCTTTGACCATAGTATAAGGGCAGAAGACATAGGAACGGATTTGAGAACCCCATTCAATATTTTTTTGCTCGCCTACGATGGATTTCATTTGGGCATCCCGTTCCTCGATTTTTCGCTGCATGAGTTTGTCGGCGAGCATCTCCATGCAGGTTTGTTTGTTAAAAAGTTGGGAACGCTCAATCTCGCAAGAGACAACGATGCCGGTTGGGATGTGGGTGATACGGACGGCAGAGGAAACTTTATTGACGTTTTGACCGCCGGCACCACCGCTGCGGAAGGTATCGACACGGAGATCTTTTGGATCAATGACGACATCTGCTACTTTGCCAAATTCTGGAACGACGTTCACTGAGGCAAAAGAGGTGTGTCTTCTGGCGTTGGCGTCAAAAGGGGAAATACGAACCAAGCGATGAACGCCTTTCTCTCCTTTTAATAAACCATAAACATTTTTCCCGCTGATTTTGACCATCGCGGATTTCAATCCGGCTTCATCCCCGTTTTCATAAGAATAGACTTGCCATTTGAAATGATGTTTTTCTGCCCAACGGCCATACATCCTAAAAAGCATGTCAGCCCAATCTTGTGCTTCCGTGCCGCCAGCTCCTGGGTGAACTTCTAATGTGGCGTTGAGGCTATCATATTCGCCATTGAATAAGAGATCGTTGCGGAGTTCGTGGATTTTCTTTTTTAAAGAATTTTCCGTCTCTTCAATTAATTCTCGCATATCTGGCGAATCGGCGTCGGCATCTTCGAGAAGAAGGCTGACACCTTCGAAGTCGCTTTGAATGGTTGCGTAAGTGTCGACTTTATATTTGGCGTCATTGAGACGATCGACAACGGCTAAAGCAGCTTTCTGGTCATTCCAAAAATCTTCTTTGTTTTGCTCCTCTGTAAGGGAGGCAATCTCATCTTTCAGCTTTGGGAGGTCAAAGAGAACCACCGAGCTGCGAGACAAGTTTCCCGATTTCCTGGGCTTCTTGTTTTAATTCGACTAGCTCTTTCATACTATTCCTTTTCTTATTTTTTCTGAGCCGCTTCCACGGCGGCGACAGCGTCATTGTATTCTCGGATGATTTTGCCATAGGCTTCATCACCGATTAATTCGCGATTGGCACGACGTAAGTTACCTTCGGCGATTTTTAAGCGTTGCTCCGGGCTCATGTCTGGGGTTGCTTGCGGCAATGGGTCTGGTTTGGTGAGACGTGGAGCCGGAGTGGGTTCTTTTTCTGCTGGTCTAGCAACAACGATTTTTTCTGGTTTAATCGCCCCGATTGGTTTTCCTTCTTGCGGTTGAGCCTGAATGTGCTCGTGGCTTGGCTGTTTCGGCTGCTCTTGTGGTTTTGGGGCTTCAGGAGCTTTTTGGGCGATTCTGACATTCAACAAATTGAAGCAGGTATCGACCGCGGCCTTCTCATTCATTTCCGCGAAGAGGTCATAACCTTCGTTAACATAATCTTGGAGTGGGTTTTTCTGGGCATAGCTTCTCAAATTGATGCCATCACGCAAGTGGGACATTGTATCGATGTGGCCTTGCCAGTTACGATCGATGACACGCAAGGAAATGGTCCGTTCAATTTTGTCGGCATCCGCTGCTGGCCACGTCTTACGTTTTTCAAGATAGCGTGCATAAAGAATTTCGCCTAAATCTTCTCCCGCCTCTTCGATTGGCGCACCATCGTAAGCAGAAACGGCGATGCTGCCTTCGGGCAAAAATTGTGGCTCAACGATACGTTTTAAATGTTCGCCGTTGATGATGTCTAGATTGGAGTTCTTATCTTGTGCTTGTTTGCAAAGATAAAGGCCCGTCAGTTTGAAGAAGTCATGAATCATGTTAACAATGTCTTCTGCCATTAAAATCGCATCACGTTTCTTGTAAATGATGTCTCTTTGTTTGGCCAAAACATCGTCGTAATCCTTTAGATTTTTACGGATGTCGAAGTTTTTGCCTTCGATTTGTTTTTGGGCGTTGGTAACGGCGTTAGTCAACAACCGAGATTCGATCGGTTCGCCGTCGGCGTTCTTTTGGAATTGCTCACGGAGATTGTCTGGGGCAAAGCGACGGAGCAATTCATCATCGAATGAGATGAAGAAACGGGTGAAGCCTGGGTCCCCCTGACGGCCAGAACGGCCACGGAGCTGGTTATCAATACGTCGAGATTCATGACGTTCGGTTCCAAAAACGCAAAGGCCACCGAGTTCCTTAACGCCTTCGCCAAGTTTAATATCGGTGCCACGGCCTGCCATGTTAGTAGCCAAGGTTACTGCGCCTTTTTCACCAGCGTGAGAGATAATTTCCGCTTCACGGGCTTGGTTTTTCGCATTTAAAACCTCGTGTTTGATGCCTGCCGCGGTGAGCAAGGCAGAGATTTCTTCGTTAGATTCGACGGAGACCGTACCAATCAAAACCGGTTGTCCGATCTCTTGTTTTTCTTTCACTGCTTTGACCAAGGCCTCCAATTTTTCTTTGTGGGTTCCAAAAATATAATCAGAAGCGTCAATACGTTGAATCGGTCGGTTGGTCGGGATGACGATAACCTTCATGTTATAGATGGTTTCGAATTCCTCTTCTTCCGTTTTGGCGGTACCCGTCATGCCAGAAAGTTTTTCATAAAGACGGAAGAAATTCTGATAAGTGATGGTCGCCATGACGACGGTTTCTTGTTTGATTTCCACGCCTTCTTTGGCCTGGATGGCTTGTTGGAGTCCATCATTATATTCACGCCCTGGCATAATACGACCGGTGAATTGATCAATCAATTGAATCGTATGTTCGGCATCGACCATATACTCAACATCACGCGTCATGATGTAGTTGGCTTTCAAGGCTTGATGGATTCTATGGACAAGATCTTGGTATTCTGGGTCATAGAGATTACGAATGCCAAACATTCTCTCCGCCTTGGTATTGCCTTCATCGGTCAAAGAGCAAGTCTTTTCTTTGATATCGATGGTGAAATCCACATCTTTCTTCAGCGCTTTGACGAAACGATCGGCGACTTGGTATTGAGAGGCGGCTGTTCTTGATCCGCCGGAAATAATCAATGGAGTGCGGGATTCATCGATTAAAACGGAGTCCGCCTCATCGACGACACAGAAATAAAGGCCTCGCAAAACGCGGCCAGAAAGGTCTGGGGCCATATTGTCGCGGAGATAATCGAAACCCAACTCTGAGTTGGTCGTATAGGTGATATCGCAAGCGTAAGCTTCGCGTTTTTCGCTAGGAGATTTCGAGGCAAGGTTAACGCCGACAGTAAGTCCTAAGAAACGATAGATTTGGCCCATCCACTCGGCGTCACGGGAAGCCAAATACTCATTAACGGTAATGACGTGGACGCCTCTGCCAGTCAATGCATTAAGATAAACCGCCATGGTTTCAGTAAGGGTCTTACCTTCACCGGTTTTCATTTCGGCAATATCGCCGTTATTCAATACCAAAGAGCCAATAATCTGCACCTGGAAAGGCTTTTGGTGTAAAACACGCCAAGCAGCTTCACGAGCGACGGCATAAGCTTCGTATTTGATGTCTTCCAAAGAAGAGCCGTTTTTCAGCTTTGCCTTGAATTCTTCGGTTTTCGCGCGAAGTTCATCATCACTCAACTTCTGCATCGCTTCATCAAAGGCCAAAACTTGCTCAGATTCGCGATAGTATTTGTTCAGTTCTCGTTTTTCAAGATGAAATATCTTTTCAATAATGTTAGCCACGATTATTCTCCTAAAAAGTTCTTTGAGATTTTACCATTACCATAAATGGTAAGCAAATATGAGTGTGCGTGAGCGCCGTTGCGAAGTTCCTTAAACGCGCGTTATTTTCGGTGATTTTGACGTAATGGCGTCTTTGCAACAGACAAAATCCTCACTTCCTTTGCCCCATGCTTCATTAGCAAATGACAACACGCTTTTGCTGTCGCTCCGGTCGTAATAAGATCGTCGACAAAAAGAATCTTCTTGCCAACCACATTTGCCTTTGGGTTCCATGTCAAATGAGCGCCGATTTGTTGCCGTTGGCGATAATTAAGATCAGCTTGTTTAATGCCATCTATTTTCATGATGGCGTGGATATATCCTTTCCCAATGCCCGTGAAGATTTCTTCGACATGATTAAAACCTCGTTCTATGTTTTTTGGCTCAAAGCTTGGCGCAGGCACTAAATAATAGTCCCGGAAACGATGTTTTAGATATGGTTTTTGATTGACTAAAAATACTTTCGCCATTTCATAATCGCCGCATCCTTTTAAATCAAATAGCATTCCTTTGATTTTTTCATTGTAACGATAAAGGGATATCGTCTTAATCCCCTCGAGGGTGTAGCAAAGGTTCACGGGGCCCATCTCACGAAAACACCTAGCACAGAGGCAAGGATCGCGATCAAGAATGGTTTTCAAAGATGGCGGTGAGAAGGGTTGGAAGCATACCTTACAGAAAGGTGTTGCAGAATTGGATTTCATCATGTGCGTCCTTCATAGCTTTCGATTCCACTTCTCCCAAGAAAATAACATCTCCTCCTGGGGCGTCGCTTTTTCTCCCCACCCGCCCCGCAATCTGAATTAAAGCGCTGGAGGAATAAATCGATTCCCGGTCAGCGTGGGTTACCATCACTTGGAGGTTTTTAAAAGTGACTCCCCGCTCCAAAACCGATGTGGTAATCAGGTAGAAATAACCTTTTTTCTTAAATATCCCTATTGTTTCTTGCCTGTTTTCTTTTTTCGAATGCACAAAAGAGCCTCCTTTCACAAAGCAAGAGACAAAACGATATAGCATCTCGCATTCTTCAATGGACGGGGTGAAAACGAAACAACATTTCCCTTCTTTTTTGTAATGGAGAAGTTTGGCGACAACAAATAATGGTTGCAGAAATGAGGGCATGATTTTTGTTTGGGGGAGAGGAATCTCTTGGTGGTGGAAACGCGTCCTTAATTCCAAAATTTCATGATCAGGTTTCTTGAATTCTTGGATTACGTTTTCTGAAGGGGTTGCGCTCATTAAGACGCAACTCCCCCGCATAGCTCTTCGATACATGGCGATTAAAACGGGATTGTCTTTGAAAGGGAAGGCATCAATCTCATCCATCACTAGCAAATCGAAATAGTTAGGATAGCGAAAAAGCTGATGGGTGGTAAGAATGATGATATCGCCTTTTAAAACGGAGGTATGTTGACCAAAAACAGCAACCACTTTGTTTTCCGGAAATGATTCTTTCAGGCGATAAAAAAGCTCGATAACCACATCGCGTCTTGGCAAAGCAAAGCCAACCGTCATTCCTTGGGAGATGGCATAAGAAATTACGGCATAGCTGATCTCTGTTTTTCCCGCCCCACATACAGCATAGACCAAGGTATCGATTCCGTTTTTGAAGTTGGACACGATTTTTTCGCTAAGGCGGGCTTGATCTTGAGATAAACCATAATGCAGATTTAAAGGCGCTCTTTTAGGGAGGGGTTTCTCATAAGAAACGCTTTCGCCTTGGAAGGAGATGCATCTTCGGCAGTATGGCTTTCCGTTTTTAAAGCCGATATAACGCGGATCTCGATTGCCGCAACGTTCGCAGATAAAGTTCTCCAATGAAAAACCCCCCTCACTTTTAATAAGGGGGTGTTTGGCAAAAATTACCAAAAAATTTTTTATTTTCCTGCTTGCCCTGTTGTTCTTGCAAGGTAGTTCAAGGCCGTCTCTTCGTCCATCACTTGTATGCCCAGCTCATTCGCCTTATCCAATTTAGATCCGGCGCCAGGCCCAGCGATGACGATGTCGGTTTTCTTAGAGACGGACCCAGCGCATTTGGCTCCGATCCCCTCTAGAATTTCAGTCATCTCTTGGCGCGAATAACGCGTTAGCGTCCCGGTTAGAACAATAGTTTTCCCATAGAAATAAGAATTCACGTCAATCGTATCGGTGCCCAAGTATTCAAAATTCAATCCTTCGGCTCGAAGAGCTTCAATCCGAGCTTTGTTTTTCTCTGCCTGGAAGAAAGAATAAATGCTATGGGCAGCCACAGGTCCAACGTCCTTAATTTTTAAAAGCTCTTCTTCGCTAGCCAAGGCAAGGGCATCAAGATTTTTATATGTTTTGGCTAAGACTTTGCCCATCTTCTCCCCCACCTCTTTGATGCCCAAGCCGAATAAAAGACGTTCTAATGATTGTTTTTTGGACGCCTCAATGGCATCGAGAAGAGAGTTCATTGATTTATCGCTCCAACCATCTAGGGCTTTGATTTCCGAGGCGTGGTCCGAGATACGGTAAATATCAGGGATGTCTTTGATGAATCCTTCCGCGAAAAATTCTTCGACGACGCGATCGCCCATACCATCAATATCCATCGCATTGCGAGAAGCGAAATGAATCATGCCCTCGATTTTTCGGGAGCCACATTCTGGATTAAGGCAATAATGGAGACCTTTGACCTTGGTCAGCGCTTCTCCGCAGACTGGGCAATTATCAGGCATAATCCAAGGAATTTGGGAGCCATCTCTCCGAGAAACAATCGGCCCCGTGACTTCAGGAATGACATCCGCGGCTTTGTGCAAGCCAACAATATCGCCGATCATCAAGCCCTTTTCTTTGATGAAATCCTCGTTGTTGAGGGTTGCTCTTTGCACCGTTGAGCCGGCAACTCGTACTGGTTCAAGAATTGCATTGGGAGTAACTCTTCCCGTACGCCCGATGGTAATCACGATATCTAAAAGCTTGGTCGTGACCTCCTCTGGCGGGAATTTATAGGCAATTGCCCATTTTGGCACCTTAGCGGTGTAGCCTAAGGTGTCATATTCGTCGAGGTTGTTTACTTTGTAAACGATGCCATCGATATCGTAGCCAAGATTTTCTCTCTTCTCCCCGATATTTTCCACGTAAGCGATCAATTCATCTGCCCCGTGTAGGATTTTTCTTTCTTTGTTGGTTCTAAAACCAAGCTCTTCGAGATAGTTCAAGGCATCTGAATGAACGTGAATTCCCAACTCTCTGGCATTTACCAAATAATACCAATATGCATCTAGTTTTCGGGAAGCAGCCACTTTAGGGTCAAGATTGCGGATCGACCCGGCGGCGGCGTTGCGACAATTGGCGAACTCAGGCTCGCCAGCAAGACGGCGTTGCACATTAGCAGCTTCCAAAGATGCTTTTGGCATGTAAACCTCGCCGCGGACTTCGAATGGTCTTTTTTCTTTGACATGCATTGGGATGGAACCGATGGTGATGACGTTGGCTGTCACATCTTCGCCCATTTCCCCATCCCCGCGGGTGACGGCATATTGGAATTCGCCATTATCGTAGATCAAGGACATTCCAAGACCATCGATTTTTAATTCGCCCATATATTCGATTTCATTGACGCCTAGAGCGGCTCTGGTCTTTTTGTCCCAATCTCTGATTTCTTCTTCATTAAAAATATCTCCTAAAGAAAGCATCAGCCTTTTATGGGGGATTTTCTTAAATTCCGATTGCACGGCCCCGCCAACTCTTTGGGTAGGAGAGGTCTTTTTGCGTAAAGTTGGATATTCTTCTTCCAAAGCCTGAAGTTCGCTCATCAAGCGGTCGAACTCTGCATCCGAAACGGAAGATTGGTTCAAAACGTAATATTCGTAATTGTATTTTTCTAGCAAAGCGGTCAGCTCCGCCACTCTTTTCTCGGCATCGATATAGGTCATGCGTCTCCTCCTAAAGATTTCACTCTGGATAACATTGGGTGGGTGCCAAGCAACGTCTTTTTGCCCTGGCTTTCAAAATCCACAACGATGATGTTGTTGTCGATGACTTCTTTGACGATGCCGTCCCCAAATTTTTCGTGGTGGGCAGTTTCGCCAACTTTCCAGTCGGTGATGCCGTTGGAGGATTTTTTGGGCCGTGGTTTTGGTGCCGGTTTTTCCGGAACTTGGCTGAAAAAAGAATCGGTATGGTCATCGTCGTTAAACCAATCATCATCCCAACTGGATTGCATCCGACGGGAGCCATAACCTTGTTGGGGTCTAGGTTTGTTCCAAGCGCTGTCGCTAAAGAAAGCGCCGGCCTTGTTGAGCTTTAGTCCCGCTTCTTCGAAATATTGCGATGGGTGGGAAGAAGAGTCGGTGACATAGGAGTAGCCGTTGTTGCATGAGCAAAAGAGACGTTTCTTGGCTCTGGTCATCGCAACATAGGCAAGGCGTCTCTCTTCTTCTTCGCCATCGCGATCGCTTTCTGCGAGGGAGCGTTGTGATGGGAAGGAGCCATCGTTCATGCAAATGATGAAAACGTTGTCAAATTCCAAACCTTTTGCAACATGGATGGTCATCAAAGAGACAAAATTGCCTCCATTGATGTCATCTTGGGCGGTAAGCAAAGAGACGTTTTGCAAATATTCGGCGAAAGATGATTCTGGGTTATTGGAAACAAAGTGGTTGATGTCGTCAAATAAAGCGTTGACGTTTCCGATGCGATCTTCGTCTGGTTCCTCGTTTTCTTTGAGGTAATCGTAATAGCCAATTTCAGTCACAAAATCTTTTAAGACGGAGGAATAGACTTCTAAATTGTCCTGAAGGCGTTTCTTGACCTCTTGCATTTGGGCGATTAAGGCGGTCAAAGTCGAAATGACGCGAGAAGGAATTGTTGTTTCCCGAATATAGGTATCGATGTTTTTCAGGTAATTGTATTCCGATAAGCCGTGAGAATGGGCTTCTTTTCTAATTCTTTCGACGGAAGTGTCGCCGATTTTTCGTTTTGGAACATTTACAATACGTTCAAATGCAATGTCATCCAAAGGATTTAAAAGAAGATTAAAATAGGCCAGCAGGTCTTTGACTTCCATTCGTTCATAGAAACGTAAACCACCGAAAATCTTATAAGGGATCCCCCGATCTTTGAGAGCAGATTCAAAAGGACGCGTCATATAAGATGAACGATATAACACCGCGATGTTGCTATAGATTGGTTTCCCTTCCCGATCTTTATTCTCATTGGCCAAACCGACAATCTTTCTGGCAACCCAATCTGCTTCATCTGCACTGGTGGGAGACATGTGCGTCGTGACAGGGTCACCCTCAGGCCCATTGGTGTATAAATCTTTAGGGACGCGTTTCTTATTTTTCACAATCAAATGATTCGCGGCGTTAAGAATGTTTTTCGTCGAACGGTAATTTTCATTTAAGACGATTGTTTCCGCATGAGGGAAATAGGCCTCAAAATCCAAAATGATCTTTTGATTGGCACCCCGCCAAGTGTAAATGGTTTGGTCAGGGTCGCCGACGACATAAACCGAAGTCATGGGCGTAGTCAAAAGCTTCAATAATTTATATTGAATGTCGTTGGTGTCCTGAAATTCATCGACGAGGATGTGTTGGAAACGATGACACCATTTTTCGCGGATATCCTCGTTGTTTTCCAAGATTTCGATGGTTTTTAGCATCAAATCATCAAAATCTAAAGCATAGGCATCGGTCTTTTTCCGTTCGTAATTGAGATAAATCTTGAGACATTCTCTTTCGTCTTTGAACGTCTCAACGTTAACGGTGATGTTCTCTGGATAAATGCCCTTCCCTTTTTTGCTGCGGATATATTTGGCAGCCACTTTAACAATTTCGTCGCCTTTTTTGTAACCCAGCTCTGCGGCACAATTGCGGATCAACTTATTTTGATCGTCTTCATCATAGATGGTGTATGACTGCGGATAATTCAAAGCGTGATGTTCGATGCGCAAAAACCGAGAACATAGGGCGTGGAAGGTGGAAATATGCAACATCGGGCTAATGCCTAAATTATCTTCCACCAAACGAGTGGCCCTTTCGTTCATCTCTCGAGCAACTTTGTTGGTAAAAGAAATGGCCAAGATCTTAGATGGATCTACGTGTAGATTGGAAATCAAATAGGCAATGCGGAAAGTCAAAACGCGTGTCTTTCCCGATCCTGCGCCTGCGACGATCCTGACATATTGGGCATCGGTAGTGACGGCCTCATATTGTTTATTGTTTAATAACGCTTCGTAATTCATAAATTTAACTAAAGTTAATTTTACTATTTCCCCGGGTTTTCTTCTATATTCAGGAGAGGGAAAAAGAAAAAAGTTTTCGTTTTGATTCCTCTCTTTAAAAGAGAGAGCGTTTCGTTTGATAATATAAGGGCATGAGACTTTTGAAAGAAAGAAGCACTCCAACGCAGAACATCGCTTTGATGGGAATCTCCGTGGCGGCAATCACCGCCTTGGCGATTTTAGCGACCTTCGTTCCTTTATCTGCCTTTGTCATCTTGCTTTTTTTGCCTTTAATCAGCGCTTTGACTGCCTATTATTGTCAGCCGAAATACATTATCCCTTATGTCGTCGGAGCAATTCTTGTTGTCGTTGCCTCTACTTGTTATGACCTAAGCTCAAGTCTGTTTGATGTTGTGCCAACGATTCTGACTGGGGCTTTGTTTGGCTTCCTACTGAAAAGAGAGTTCCCATCGAGTTGGGCGGTTTTGATGGTCTCTTTGTTACAATTGGGGATCAATTATTTAATGCTCCTTTTAATTCGTGGGATTTATGGAGTCGATGTCATCGAAACGGCTCTTACATTGCTTGGTTTGCAAGAAAAAGCGAACATCCGCGAGATTGTACCCGCCTTCCTCTACGTATACGCTTTGATTGAGGCAGGGATTTCTTTCTTGGTCATCATCTTCAGCATTCATAATATTGAGAAGATTGAGGAAAGAGATTCGCTGGTTTTTTCTCTTGTTGGAGAGGGTACGTCCCTGCTCTTTTTGGTTTTAGCAATCATCTTGTCCTTCTTTTCCCCGATGGTTGGATATCTATTGGGCGTAATAGGGATTTATCTTTGTCTAACTCATTCTAGAGATCTCTTTCGAAAGAATCCTTGGTGGGTGTTCTTGATTCTCGGTTTGCTGATAATGGCCTCGTTTTATCTTTCTGCCTTCTTCTTCCAATCTTTGCCACCTATGGTGTCTCCGTTGTTGTTTTTGACAATTTTTATATCCGTTTCTTTATCAAGTTTGCTTTCGAGTTTATTATTTAAGACACAAGAAAGGAAAAATAAGGCATGAGACAAGCGTTGAAAAATTTCGGACTTGGACTGGTTTATTTTTTCCTACTGCCGTTTTTCCTCGTTTTGGTGGCTCTGGTGGCTGTCTTTGGCTTGGGCTTGATGGCCTACCGGGATATAAAAGGTCTCATCCGTTTCTTCAGGGGAGAGAAATTCTTCGAGCCAATCCCAGAGGATGTTCGTGTGCAAGAGATCAAAGAATACCGTGCTTCGGTGGCCGCTAACGCCCCCGCTCCCCAACCAACGCAGCCAAGCACCAACAGCAATGTTTATATTCAGCAAAACTATTATCAGCCGCAAACTCAAGGGCAACAACCTCTCCCTGGCCAGCCAACTCAGCCTCAACAACCAACTTCGATTTACCAACAGCCTCAGCCATTCAGCCCAAACCAATATGGCGAAATTCCAACCCCTTCCGTTCAGGAGAACCCACAAATTGAACAGCCGCAAAATTTGAATCCGCAAATCGACTCGCCAAACAACTTTCATGATCAATCCTCTGAAAACGAGTCCACGGGTGGCCCAGAACTAATTGATATTTCAGAACACGATGAAGGAGGAGACGATCTATGAGATTCCTTGTCGACTTCACGTTATCAGAAAATGATAAGCGCCTTTTAATTGTCTTGCTTTGTATCTTGGTGTTGCTTTTTATCATCGTCGGATTAATCGGTGTCTTAATTCGTTTCGTAACAATCCGTTTCAGCAAACGTATGGATTATGAAGTCCACGAAGCGGTTGTTTATCGTGTTATTTCCTCGCCAGAACAATTAAGAAAATACGGGGGCGAGAAAAACAATCGTTTCTTGATCAAAGCTTCCTTAATCCCCTTCTTTATCGGTCTTTTCTCTTTGCTTATCTGGATCATCTATTCTGCTGTTTACCATAGTTGGGCAAGAAATTATTTTGGCGAATTCTCCACCTTGTTGGTCAATTTCGATTGGGGTAATCCCGACAATTATGCTGTTTTCTGGGGAATTAATTTATTGCGGCAATGGCCTGCTGTGGTGTCCACCCCAACTTGGGTAGGCGAATTCTGGGGTTCTTATTTGCTCGTACCATTATGGCTTACGGCAATCATTTGGTATGCCGTTGTCATTCAAGCCTACATCGCCCGTGCTATTAGATTAAATCGCCTTTGCCATTCAATTTTTGAAAAGAGTTTGGAAGATTTTAATTATTTTGAAGACGATAAAATACAAGGCGAAGGAAAAGAGAATCCTCAGCAAGCCTCTCAGCAACAAAACCCACCGAATTATCCAAACAACCCTAATTATCCGCATTAAAAAAGAGCCAGTTTGAATTCTGCCTAAAAGAAGGCATTGTTCAATAAAGGCTCTTTTCTTTTTGCCCGGTTAATTATGCCAAAAACAAATCGATGATGCCGTATACCAATACCGCGACAAGGGCGATATCTACGCCGACGACCGCCCAAAAGATTCTTTTCTTAGAAAGATTCTTCTTCCTCTCCTTCTCGGCATCGGATTGATCGCTTAAGGTAGCTTCAGTGTCCAGCGCCTGTTGGGATTGTTGAGGATTAAGAGGGGCGGATGGTTGGAATGATGGTTGGTTTGGATCAAAATTATTCATCATTAATACTTTAACGCAGAAGAGGTTCTTGGGTAAGGCTCGGTATCACGAATGTTGGCAATGCCAGTGATATACATCAGAAGACGATCGAAACCAATACCAAACCCGGAATGGATACAGCCACCGTATTTACGAAGGTTAAGATACCATTCGAGGCCCTCCGTGTTGCCGATTTTGTCCATTTTGGCCTTCAGGATGTCATATCGTTCCTCACGTTGAGAACCACCGACAATCTCTCCTTCTCCAGGCACTAGCAAATCAACCGCGGCAACGGTTTTCCCATCATCGTTTTCTCTCATATAGAAGGCTTTGATTTCCTTAGGATAATTCATTAAGAAAGTTGGACCTTTAACATATTCTTCCGTGAGATAGCGTTCATGCTCACTTTGTAAGTCCATGCCCCATTCGATGTTGTTGTTTTCGAATTTATGCCCATTTTTGACGGCTTCTTGGAGAATTTTGATCCCTTCGGTATATTCCATTCTTCTAAATGGGCTATTCAATACATGATTGAGTTTGTCTTTAACGCCCGGAGCAATCCAACGATCGAAGAAATCCATCTCATCAGGACATTTGTCCATTACCCATTGGATCAGGAATTTAATGCAACTTTCGATGCAATCCATATCGTCGTCCAAATCGGCAAAAGCAAGTTCTGGCTCTATCATCCAGAATTCAGAAGCGTGTCTCGGGGTGTTGGATTTTTCGGCACGGAAAGTCGGTCCAAAGGTATAAACATCTTTGAAGGCTAAGGCGAACGCTTCAACGTGAAGTTGTCCAGAGACAGTCAAAGAGGCACGCCTGCCATAAAAGTCATTGATTGGATCTTCTTTGGAATCAGTGATGACAGTGAAAACAGATCCTGCGCCTTCCGCATCGTTGCCGGTGATTTCTGGCGTATGGACATAGACGAAACCATTATTTTGGAAGAAAGTGTGAACCCCCATTGCCAAAACAGAACGGACTCTGAATACGGCATCAAAGGTGTTGGTCCTAGGACGTAAATAAGCTAAGTCGCGGAGATATTCAAAGGAGGTTTTCTTTTTCTGCAAAGGATAATCATCTGCCACATCACCCAAAAGAACCGCCTCGGTGGCGTGAACTTCGAATGGCTGTTTCATGCCAGGCGTCAGCACCAATTCGCCAACAAAACGAACGGCCGATCCCATCTTATAGCGGGAAACATCGTTAAAGAAAGGTTTGTCGGCATCATAAACGACTTGCAGGTTTTTGAAGCAGGTCCCATCATGAAGCGCGATGAAACCGACCTTGCCTGAATTGCGGTTGTTTTTCACCCATCCTACGACGGTGACGGTCTTTAATTGTTTCAATTGGTCTTCGCTTAATTCATAAAGGTTGCGAATGCTGATGGCTTTCTCTTGCATATCTAAATTCTCCTTTGGGTTATGGTAGCTGAGTCTAAGTTAAACTCAATCAAATTTACGGAAATCAGAAATTTTCCAGTTTGGGTCAACCCCTAAGGTCAAAGGGGCAAACACCTTCTCTTGATAGAGACGTTCGGCAACTTTGGCAATCATTGCGGCATTATCTGTCGTGCACCAAAGTGGCGGAATAATGAGATCGATTCCAGTTCCTTGAAGACGGTTGCTCATCTGTTCTCGAAGATAGGAATTTGCAGACACGCCCCCCGCCAAAACAACTTGTTTGACCTTAAAATCCCTAGCTGCTCTTGTGGCTCGGTCAACAATCATCCCGACAGCGACATCTTGGAAGGATTTGGCCATATCGTCGATATTGATTTCTTCGCCTTTCATCTTAAGGGTGTTCACCAAATTGATGACGGAAGTCTTTAGACCGGAATAGGAGAAATCATATCCATCCTTCCCAATCAAAGGCTCGGGCAGATGATAGGTGTGCTTGCCTTTTTTGGCGTGCTGATCAATGGGAAGTCCTCCAGGGTAAGGAAGGCCAAGAACGCGAGCGACTTTATCATAGCATTCTCCAACGGCGTCATCTTTGGTTTCCCCAATGATTTCAAAATTGAGGTGATCTCTCATTAAGACCAATTCTGTGTTCCCACCGCTGACAACGACACATAGCATCGGGAATTTAAATTCCCCAGCATATTCGTTGGCGTAAATGTGCCCGCATAGATGGTGGACGGGGATCAATGGCTTATGATAAAGCATCGCAATTGTTTTAGCCGCTTGCAAACCGACATGGAGACAGCCAATCAGACCGGGTCCGCGGGTGACGGCAATCGCATCCATGTCCTCAAAATTAAGATGGGCCTGCTCTAATGCTTCTTTAAGGCAGACGGCAATATTCTCCGTGTGCAAGCGCGAAGCGACTTCAGGCATAACACCGCCATATTTGGCGTGAACGGCAACTTGCGAAGAAATGACATTAGTTAATAGTTTGCCATCTTCTGTGATTGCCACAGCCGTTTCGTCACAGCTGGATTCAATAGCTAAAATACGGGTCATAGGATGCTCCTAATCATATAAATGGCGTCCTCGCCATCATCATAATATTTCGGTTTTACCACCACTTTTTGCCAGCCGCACTTCTGATAAAGCTTGATGGCCTTCTCATTGGACGCTCTGACTTCGAGGGTGATAAACTCAACGGCCTCTTTCTGAGCTTTGCAGACCTCAACCATTTTGTCTAACAGTCTGCTGGCAATTCCTTGTTCACGATAATCCGAGGAAACGCAGATGCGATCGATGGTAGCACTGTTAAAAGTAATCATAAAATCCAAGTAGCCGAGAATCTCGCCGCTTGGGGCAACAGCAACAAAAACTTTGGCACAAGGGTTGCCTTTGAATTCATAAGCGATCTGATTAAGGGGCCAAGGCTTGACAAAACAAGCCGCCTCTAAATCAGCGACAGCTTGAATGTCTTTCTTTTTTAATGGGCGAATAATATATTCCATCATAAATCTTTCAGGTAGACTGGTTTGGCGGACAACACGTCTGTGACTTTGTTGCGCATAATGTCGGCGTTCATGAGATTCTCAAGAAGATCAACTTGTTCTCCTTTCATTTGAAGATAAGAGACATCGCCGCAAACTTTATAGTCCGGGTGGGCGGCCAAATAAAGTCTGATTTGATCGTTTTCCATAATGGTGTCAGGAAGCAAAATCTCATCACCTTGATACACACCGATGTAACTTCTTTTGCTACGGGCATTCATCAGACAAACGGATCGGTCACTCCCTTTTTTATAAACCTCTAAGGAAGAAACGAGAAATAATGGTTTGTTTAGGGCAAAGGCCATAGTTTTGCCAACGGTCATTGCAATCCGAACTCCGGTATAAGAACCTGGGCCTTTGGAGACGATAATTTCATCGATTTGTTTACGTTCAATATGGTTTTTATCCAAGATATTGGCAATCTCTTGAACCAAGAATTCCGATTGTTGTTGCCAAGCGTCATATTGAATCTCATCCAAAAGATGATGGTCTTGAGCCAATCCCACGGAAAGGTTTGTGTTAGAAGTATCTAAGAGTAAAGCGATCATTTGAATTCCCCTTTCACAGCAGCAACGATATCGTCAAAATGCGCATTGTTGCCCTCTAATGTGATTTCTCGATGATCATCGCCGGCATTTTTTAAAGTAATGGTGAGATATTCATCCGGCAACAAAGGTTCAATGTATTGTGGCCATTCAATAAAACACACCCCATTGCCTTCGATGAATTCTTCCAGACCAAGTTCAATGTTTTGGCCCTCCAAACGATAGGCGTCAATGTGATATAGGGGGAGCGTGCCTTTAAAATAGCACTTCATGATGTTAAAAGTTGGGGAAATGACATCATCTTGAATGGCCAAGGCTTTGGCGACGCCACCAGTAAGGGTGGTCTTGCCTGCGCCAAGGTCACCTTTTAACAAAACCACGTCCCCTCTAACGAAACGAGATGCAATAAAAGCGCCGAGGCGCTGGGTTGTTTCTTTGGATGTTGAAATGAAGGTGAATTGCATAATTACAAGGTTCTCTAAAGAACCTGTAAAATTATAGAACGATAAATAGATTCTTACTAGTCAAACAAAGAAAAGACTAATGTCTTGGGACAAAATGTCTTGGGATAAAAGGTTGGTTCTCGGCAAGAAATTTCTGATAAAGGCTTTCGATAGTCGAATCAGCAAAAGGAAAAACCCCTTTTTCCATTGCTTCACGCGTTTCTTGGAATGAACGGCGGATGGCTTTGATGAGGTCTGGAGAATAGCCATAACGTTTTGCGTTAGTCAAAAATTCCTGTTCATCAAGACTTTTGATGACCTTGTCAGGAAAGAGTTTTAAATCAAGGTCATAATCAACGTAACGAAGATAACCATCATCAAGAATGGTTGGGGAAGCGATGTTGGTGTAATAACAAATGCCCCCAGCCTCTTTGAACATGCAGATGACGTTGAGCCATTGTTTCTTGAAAAGCAAAAAAATTGCGTTTTCTTTGGTCATCCATCTTCTTCCATCGTCTTCTGTGACCAAAGAAGATTTGGTCGCCAGGGCCCAATATTCATCTGTTTCTAAGACCACATAGCCAGGAGACCATTGGCGATGCAATGATCCATCGTGCTTATAAGCTTGAACGATTAACCATTTCGAAAAAATATTTTTTTGTTCATCCATAATCGGCGCGTAGTTGTTCAATAAGAGACAACTATCCTGCACTTAGTATAAAGGTTTTTCGTTTTAAGGTTAGCAAATATTTCAAAAGAAAAGCCTCTCGTTAAGGAGAGGCTAGAGTTTGTCGAAACTTTATTTTTCGCCGTGTGGGTTAGCGAAGGCATCCACCAAAGCGAAGACTTTCGCCATATCGTTTTTGTTTTGGGTGGTCGGCGCTGGATTGAAAGCCTTCTCTAATGGGAGGACCATCAAATCATCTTCGTAACCCATAGCAAGGAACAGGCCGTTGGAATTCACGCTGATTGCCATATCGATGAAAGTCTTGTTGGTATCAAAAGCGGCGAGAGCCTCGCGAACCTTCTTGGTCAAAAGAGTCCGCGCCTTGCCACTTCCATAAACGACCATGGTGCGGCTATCTTCAATCAAATTTCTTTCCTTCAAAGAATTAGGAGGGAGGGCTCTTTTGTTGCCTTTTAGATAAATCAAGACCTCGTCTTGGCTGGTGATGCCTTCGAATTTCAAAAATTTGCCAACAAAAAGGGTCTCTAATTGTCTGTCCCCTTTCTTTTGGGCGGCGGCATCGGCGACAATGCCTTTGTGATCCTTATAAGTAAAATTCATAAAGGCGCGACTTCCAACCTTGGCAACATCTTTATAAATGTTGGATTGGACTAGAAGATCTTGTGGAAGTTTGTCATCAACCGTTCCAGTTAAATTTTCAACCATGTCGCCATAAACGTATTTGTTGGAGTGAATGTAATAGTCTTTAAAGTAAATTCGCATATACGCATCCGTTTTTTTGCGGAAGAAATGCGAATAGATAGCAATTCCTACCAAGACCAAGGCGGTAACGCCTAAAGCAACGTACATTGTGATATTGGAGCCAAGGCCTTGAATCAAAGATGGGATCACCCATCCTGCGATGATCAAGACCAAACCGACACCCGTGATGATCCACTTGATGACGTTTAATTTGTGATATTGTTCATGAAAAACTTTACGGGCGTCTTCGATGCTTTGAAGTTCAGGGTCATCGTAGACATATGTGACGACTTCCTTCCTTTTTTTGCCTTTCTTCATTGGAGCCGCTTCGACAGGAGCTTGCTCTTCTTGCTTTGGCTCTTCTTTCATTGTTTCTTCGCTTTCAGGAGCGGGTTCGGCATAAAGGTTCACTTCTGGCTCTTTTGGCTCTTCCACTTTCGCTTCTTCAGTGACTTCTGGTTTCATTTCATCAGCAAAATCGCTTTCTTCTTCGATTTGCTGTTGTTCGGTAGCTTTAATTTCTTCTACCTCAGGGGTTTTCTTTTCTTCTTCCATGATTTGCCTCCTTAGGTCAATGTGCAATATAGCACGAAATAAAAAGAATGTAATTCTTTATTTGTTATTTTATTTGCCAATCGATGATGTTTTGGCCGTTTTCCGCCAAATAAGTGTTACATTTGCTAAATAAATGATTGCCAAACCAGCCTCCACGATTGGCACTTAATGGAGAGGGGTGAGAAGACATCAAAACTAAGTGTTTGGGGTTGGTGACCGCTGAAGCATAACGTTTGGCAAAGCCGCCCCACAGCATATAGACAATGGGCTGGTCCAGCTGCTCGATATAGTTTAAGGTGTCGGTGATGAATTGCTGATATTCTGGGCGTTCATGGGATAAAGGAATTCCAGCGCGGACGGTCAAATAAGCATTTAGGAGAAGAACGCCTTGTTGGGCCCAGGGGGTCAAATCCCCATTGTCAAAGTTCATCTTTATCCCAATGTCGTTTTGAATTTCCTTATAAATGTTAACCAAAGAGGGAGGGATTTCCATCCCCCGAGGAACGCTGAATGATAATCCCATTGCCTGGCCTGGATTGTGATAGGGATCCTGACCGATAATGACCACTTTTAAGTCTTTTGGGGCAGTCAGTTTAAACGCCTGAAAAACCATGTCTCTCGGGGGGTAAATGACATTTTTTTGATACTCGGCATCCAAAAATTGTTTGAGGGAACGAGAATAGGTTTCCCCTTTCACATGGTCAAAAAGCTCTTTCCAGTCCTTTATCATCTTAGGTATTATAACTAAGAAAAGTTTAAAGGTTATACTATTAGCGCGATGAAAGTTTTCTGGTTGTTTGCCCATCCGGCGCCATATAAAGTCAAATTCTTTAATCAATTAGGACTCAAGGTGGATCTCACCGTAGCTTTTGAACGTTCTAACGAAAGCGACAGAAACAAATTGTTTTATGGAGAGGGCACGAAAAACTTCAAAGCAATCATTCTCAAAAGCATCCATTTCGGCCATTCTAACAACTATGCTTTCGGAGTTTTGAATCTTCTAAGAAAAGAACGTTTTGATATTGTGGTGATCAATGGCTGGTCCAGCTTCACGGAGATGAAAGCGATTCGTTATCTCAAACGCCACAAAATACCCTATATTTTTGCTATTAATGGGGGTTTTGCAAGGGAAAAAGAGAATTTTTTCATCAAACATCTTAAACAAAAATACATCCCTGGCGCCACCTTGTTTTTAGCTCCTGAAAACAATAGCAAAAAATATCTTTCCTTCTATGGGGCAGATACAGAAAAGATCAAACTTTATTCTTATTCTTCCATTGGAAAGGAATCGGTTTTGTCCTCTCCTTTGTCCGAGCAAGAAAAAGTTTTGCTAAGGAAAGGACTAGGACTTCCAGAAGGTAGGCTTTTTGTTTCGGTGGGTTCCTTCATCAAACGAAAAAATGAAATGATGCTTCTCCGGATTTGGAAATCTCAGCCCAAAGAGAACATCCTTCTTCTCATTGGTGATGGACCCTTGGAAGACAAATATAAGAGTTTTATTCGCGATAACCAGTTGACGAATGTTCAAATTGTGAAATATCAGAAACACGAGACTGTGCTTAAATATTTCCGCATCGCCGATGCCTCGATTTTTATCACCAACGAAGATATTTATGGCCATGTCGTAAATGAATCTCTTAGTCAGGGGACGCCGGTGATTGGTAGCATCAAGAGCAATGCGGTAAATCATTTGCTGCAAGAAGGGATTAATGGTTATTTGGTCGATCCTCAGGATAAGAACGCCATCGAAAAAGCCTTGCTTTCTCCTTTTACCGCAGAAATGAGGGAGGCCGCGTTGAAAACTGCCTCTAAAAATACCTTCGAAATCATGGTCGAAGAACACCTCGAAGTTTTTGAAGAAATGGCCAAATGAAAATTCTTTATCTCACCACTTCAATAGAAGAAACAAATTATGACTATTTCCTTGGAAAATCTTTTCCTGTCGGGAATCCATCGAACCAAAATTTTCATTCTAAAATGATTCGAGCCCTCGCTTTGACAGGGGCTGAGGTAACCGTTTTGTCGTTAGTTCCTTTTTCGACGCAAGGGAAGAAAATCGTTGACCATGGCAATTATCATTACATTGAGCATCCTGACCACTTATTGGATAAGGTATTCTTGGAAAAATCACTGTTTTTAAGGGCAAAAGAGTTGGGTCCTTATGATTCGGTGATTTTTGATTCGTTGAATCGCCATCTAGGCAAAGTGGCACTTCGTTTTCACTCAAAAAGCGAAATCGTGGCTTTGCTGACAGACAATCCAAAAAATTTAACCAATGCCAAAAAGGGTTATGTCAAAGAAATACTCGGAAATGTGTCTAAGGCGGATGCCTCAATCGCTTTATCTGAGGGGCTGCTTGAAACCTTCTCTATGGTGAATAAGCCTCATTGGGTCACCGAAGGCATCATCGAAGAAAGAGGGGATGCCCCAATTGATTTTCTTGATGGATCTTATCTTTATTTCGGCGGCGCACTATTGCCTCGATATGGGATTTATGATCTCATCAAGGCTTACGAAAAAACAAAACCAGATTATGATTTGGTCATCGCTGGACATGGAGCAAGTCTTGAGCCATTTAATAACCCAAGAATTAAATTCGTTGGGCAGGTTTCCAAACAGACCAATTATGCTTTGCAAGCTCATGCCGCCGCCTTAATCAACCCCCGCCCTTATGACCTTCATTTAGACGCCGAATCTGTCCCTTCGAAAATGTTGGAATATCTTGCCTCCGGAAAACCAGTGATCAGTACTCTTCATAGCAAACTAAAAGAGCTTTTCCCTGAAGAGGTGAACTGGGTTGATGGAACATTACTAGATTTTTTCACCACCCATCTCGATGAAAATAGGAAATTGATCGGCCTTAAAGAAAACCATTCCCAACAAAAATTAGAAGAGTTATATGGCCTGAAAACACAAGGCCAAAGAATTTATTCTTTCTTGCAAGATTTAAGTTCTCTTTCTAAGGAGTCCATAACCTTGGAAAATTCGAAATGAATTTTGTAATAAGCTAAGTTGTCTTCACCCATCTTGATCAGATTATTTTTGCTTTCTTGGGCTATTTTTCGATACACGTCTCCGATATTTTTGGAATCGGGGTTTGTAAAGTAAGAGCCTTTAGCTGCCATTAAAATCTTTTTGTTAGATTCACCGACTGCCGCAATAATTGGCTTACCACACCCTAATGAGGTAACCAGTTTCGAAGGGATAGTTTCCGAAACAACAGAATCACTGAAAGGCAAAGAGACGACCAAAGCGGTTGCGTTCGCCACATAATTGGCAACCTCTTGCTGACTTACCAGCCCAATAAGTGATACGCGGTCTTGCAAATGATATTTTTCAACGATTTCTTCGATTCTTTTCCCTTCTACGCCAGAGCCAAGGACCCAAAGATGGATCGACTCTTCTGGCTGGAGAAATTTCATCGCTTCCACAAATTGATCGACCCGTTGGAGTTTGCCTAAATTCCCAGCATATACGATATTCGTTTTTGTCTCATAGGATTTTGGAGCGTCTGCTTGCTCTAACTCGACAGGCGGTTGATAAACGGTGGAAATATTTTTATCCAATTTCAGCACATCTTTGAAATAGGGTTCGAAAGCGGGCGAGGAGGTCAGAATCTTATCTGCCTTGGCATAGATTTTCCTAGACCAGCGATAAAGAATTTTATAAGCCAGGGAATTCTGTTTGATATAACCAGAGGCCACTGGGCTCTCTGGCCAAAGGTCATAACAGGACAAAACAAAAGGGACGTGTCTCTTTTTTGCATATTTAATGGCTGGGGCCATCGAGATCACCGGCGAGAGTTGAATCCCATAGACTAAATCAAAACGGCCTAAATGATTTACTTTTCTCTTCGCGTAACGCCAAAAAGAAAGATAGTTGGCAATCAAAGATTTTTTGCTATTAGTTCGAGGCTTAAGCTTTACTCGAACAACATGAACTCCATTGATTTCCTCGGTGATGGGCTTTTCATAGCCTTCAAGAATTCTTCCGAAACCATAATTTGGAAGTCCAGTCAAAACGGTAACTTCATGACCACGTTTCACCAAATCTTCGGCGATTCGCGAAACAGAAATCGGTTCGGGAGAATAGTATTGGCAAACAAGCAGGATGCGCATATAAGAATTATCACACATTGCCAATAATTTTTTCTACAATTAGGCTATAATTAACTAGTGTTGGCAAAAAGATTACACGAAAACAAATTGAAAAGAGCTTTGGTCACGCCCTTCCGTGGGATAATCAAATGGATTTCGCCTGTTTTATACGTGAAATATCAGTATCGCTACATCACTCATCACAAATTGAATTTGCGTCATCCAATTCGTTATACGGAAAAGCTTCAATATCTTCGCCTTTTTGTATATCCAAAAAGCAAAGAAGTCATCCGCTGCACCGACCGTATCGGAGTTCGTGATTATCTACAAGAAAAAGGGTTTAAAGATTTGTTGATCCCTTGTTTAGGAATTTACGACCGATTTGAAGATATTGATTTTGACAAGCTTCCTGAGTCTTTTGTCATGAAATGTACTCATGGTTCTGGCTTCAATCTCATCGTCAAAAACAAAAGCAACCTTGACCTAAAGGAAGCTAAAAGGAAATTTCATCGATGGTTGAGAACCGACTATGGGAAAAAGACTGTGGAGAGGCACTACTCTCCGATCAAAAGAAGAATCATCATTGAACAATATATTGGAGACGCAGATTCTTTGCCGACCGAATACAAAATCCACGTCTTCAATGGTAAAGCCAAGAATCTTTATGTTGTCACCGGCAGAGGAAAAGATATTCGTTACAACCAGTATTATATTGATTGGACTCCCTTTGACGGCAGCCAATTCAATGGTTGGCTAAAAACAGAAAAACCCCTGCAAAAACCATCTAATTTTGAAGAAATGGCGCGCTTTGCTGAAGAAATTGCAAAGCCTTTCCCGTTTGTCCGCGTGGACTTTTATAACGTGAATGGAAAAATTTATTTCAGCGAAATGACCTTCACGCCAGCGAAAGGAACCTTGATTTTCGATGACGACCAAGCCGACTTCGAACAAGGTGAGTGGTTGGATATCTCCCAATTCATCAAATAACAACTATTTCCAGGTTGAATCCGGGAACATCAGTTCATAGACCAAAAGGCCCCAAGAATATTGTTTCGGTTCTTTTTGATTGCAAGTCTCTTCAGACGCGAATGCATATTGAGGATCTTGGAAATCGTTATATCGCAGGCCCATGCCAAGAATTCCTTTTGGATCGACCCCAATTTCCGAGAATTTGAATCCAAAGAAGGTGCACCCCTCGCCGCCGTTGTCAGTCTCGACAATGACATCGTCAGAAACGACGGTAACCTTGCGATAACCTTCAGAATCTCGGTAATAAAAGTCCAATGAAAGATCAAAAGAAGAGATCCGTGGCGAGCCAGCATTATGATTGCTCCCAGTATCGTCATTCGATCCGCCCCGGAACGACATCAGGAAATAATCTCCAGTGTCGAGTGTTTTGGGGAAGAAGGCCGAGTAGCCGTTCTGGTCTAACGCCACCAGAGCGCGGGAATGGTAACCCTCACAATACATTTGTCCGTCGTAGATTTTTGAAAGATAGCCGGATTTAAATGATTCGTCGGTTGTTGCCAAACATTTGCTTCGCCCAAAGCTTTTTCCGATAAAGGAGGAGTCGTTGTTGGTTTTGGCATAAGAAAGATTCCAATCATCGGACGGGTCTGCGCTTAAGTAAGATCCTTGATAAGAGAAAACCTCGGGATATCTCTCGGAATAGCCAGTTCTTGTTCCGTATGGGTTGGCAAAAGTAAATTGGATTGAAGTTTGAAGCTCATAATCGGTTCCAGACACGGTTACATTGGCCTTCAAAGTCAATGTCGTTTCGCCGATTTTGCTCGGACTAAAGGTAAATTTGGCGCCATCCATTGTGACGTCAACAATATCATCGTCAGTCACTTCAAAAGAATAGGATTGGACGTTAAAGTCAGCTCCCTTAGAGGAGGAAATGGCATATTTGCCCTCGTAGGTCTTTCCTAGGAGGATGGAAACAGGCAAGTTACTCCCATAGGGGTTTAATTTGGGGATGGTCACATCCAACGATAAGGTGCCATCTAACGCTTTCGTTTGAGAAACAGATACACTCATCTGCATTGGGGTAAAATCAATCGACCCCGTCTTATTTGTTTTTGTAGATAGTCCACGAGTTCCGTTGCAGTATTGAGAGGCATCTAAGGAAACAGAAGATTCTTTGCTAATACTTAGCGAAGACAAAGGGTCGTGATCGGTGTAGAAAATCTTCGTGAAATCAGCTCCATCAATGTATTGTCCCCGATCATAAAGTTCGTTGGTTTTCACGCAACTTGCCAGAAGCAAGACGCAAATAGCTGTGCTACAAACCTTGATTTTCATGCTACGCCCCCTTTCTTTTTTAAGGAATAGATTTTCCGATAAGAGAAAAAGATAAGCAAAACGGTCAAATAGAAGAACGCATTGGATGAAAATGCACTCACATAAAGACCAACATCATAAATATAAGGGAACATTGTGAACAAAAGGCTTTGATATAAGAAATAGCCGAGGACAAAAACCGCGCTGATTAATACCCAAGGATTTGCCTTTTCTTCTCTCCTCAAATGATTTCGGAACATCGGGAAAAGGCTGGCCATAAATAGGCAAAGGGCAATAAACGCGATAAATCCGCCTTCCATCAGCGCCACAAATTCGAAAGTGTGAAGGTTGATGTTGACCCAAGTGATTTCTGTCTGCATCCAAAAACTAGTTTTCAAAGACAATGGACTATAGCCGGAATAAACGTTCATGCCAAAGAAAATGCTTTTCCAATTCCAAGCATAGTTGTTTTTGAAGACTGCGTTGATGATTTGATTGATCGGTTGAGTCAGTCTGCCATTATTAAAAATTTTGCTTAATGGGCCATAGTTGTTATTACCATTTGCAGCCACACCGATCATCAAGAAGACCACAATCGCGACCATTGCCAGCATAGCAAAGCCAACAATCTTTTCCCACAAAGGGGTTTTTATCCCTGTTTTCACAAAACGAACGAAAACGGCAATCGAAAAAACAGGGATCAAAAGCAATAAAGCCAAATGATTTGGCATCAAGACTAAATCCAACAAACCGATGCCTCCACTAACGGCGGCGATGGAGAAACCAATTTTATTTTCTTTTAAAGAGATAAAAAGCAAGGATGGGAGAGTTGCCGCAAGCAAAAAAGAAGAAATGTCCCCATACTGCGTGGAAACGGTAGCGATAGTAAAACCGTCCAAAATCATTCTTTCGTTGGCGACAGGGTATTCAACAGAACCATAATAATAGCTCTTGCCCGCATAAAGCGTTCGATAGAACGGGCCATAATTAGCCAGTGTGATAATCAAATTGATGAGAACGTGCAAGGCAAGAGCACACAAGATGACTTCGAAAAGTCTCTCTTTTGTTTTGCCTTCCGAGTTTTCTCCCAACGACAAACAATGACCGACCATGGCATAGCCAACAACGCCAAGAACATTAAACAACGCCGCGATAAAATAGGAAAACCAACGGATCGACCCTGCTCCCGCATCGTAATGATACGTACTCCAAAAACGCCCAAAAGAAATCAACAATACAAAAACTGCGAAGGGCAGCACCCATATGAAAAAGGATTTCTTGTCCCCTTTGGCCATCTTTTCTTTCTTGCCAAGGAACATGAAAACGCCCAGCACAAAGATCAGCGCAGAAGCAAAAGAAACGCCACGTGTCCCGCCGAACCCAAATGCCGTAAAGGCAATGGCAGCTAAAGCGACCCAAATCAAAAGCTGTTTCGTCGAGATTTTTGTTTTGGTCATTTTGTCCGTCTCCTTCTCGTCTTTTTATTATACAAATAATATCGATAAATCGTTAATTAATCATTTCTCGTGCCGTCAATGGAGAAATTGCTCTATAATCTAGTCGCTTACTTTGTAAGCATGTTTAAAACCTAAAAGGAGAAAATAAAGAACATGCCATTCATTGAATCGATCCATGCCCGTCAAATTATTGACTCTCGTGGAAACCCAACCATCGAAGTTGATGTCCTTACCGAATCTGGCGCATTCGGTAGAGCCGCCGTCCCATCTGGCGCTTCGACAGGTGAAAGAGAAGCCCTCGAACTCCGCGACGGCGATGCCAAAGCTTTCGGCGGGAAAGGCGTTTTGAAAGCAGTTGAAAACGTTAATAAGATTATCGAGCCAAAACTCATCGGCATGAGTGTTTTGGACCAAGTCGCTATCGACGAAACCATGATTGCCTTAGATGGCACCGCAACCAAATCTAATTTGGGTGCCAACGCTATGTTGGGCGTTTCCCTCGCTGTTGCCAAAGCGGCCGCTGATTACGTCGGTCTTCCACTTTATCGCTATCTCGGCGGACCAAACGCCAAACAATTGCCAGTCCCAATGATGAACGTCATCAATGGCGGCAAACATGCGGATTCTTCCGTCGACTTCCAGGAATATATGATCATGCCAGTTGGCGCAAAGAGCCTTGCTGAAGCGGTCAAAATGGGCGCCGAAACCTTCGCTGCCTTACGTGGCATCTTGAAGAAGAGAGGCGACATCACTGCTGTCGGTGATGAAGGCGGATTTGCTCCTAATGGATTAAAATCCAATGAAGAGCCACTCGAAGTTCTCGTTGAAGCCATCAAAGCCGCTGGCTATGTCCCAGGCAAAGACATCTGCTTAGGCATGGACCTTGCTTCCTCTGAATTCTTCGACAAAGAAAAGAATCGTTACGTCTTACACCGTTCTGGACAAGGCGAAAAGACTTCCGAAGAAATGATCGAGATGCTCGAAGATTTTGTCGAGAAATATCCGTTGATCACCATCGAAGATGGTCTTGCTGAGAATGACTGGGAAGGATGGAAGATCCTTACCGAAAGACTCGGAAAGAAAGTTCAGCTTGTCGGGGACGATCTCTTTGTCACCAATAAGCTTTATGTCGAAAAAGGCATTGAACTTGGCTGCGCCAATTCTGTTTTGGTCAAGGTGAACCAAATCGGCACTTTAACCGAAACCTTAGATACTTGCCAAAAGGCCATGAGAAATGGTTGGACTTGCGTTGTTTCCCACCGTTCTGGCGAAACCGAGGATGTCACCATTGCTGATCTCGTCGTTGCTCTTAACGCCGGTCAAATCAAGACGGGTTCGATGAGCCGTTCCGACCGCATTGCCAAATACAACCAACTCTTAAGAATCGAAGAAGAACTTGGCGAATCCGCTCAATATCCAGGAATTGATGCCTTCTACAATCTTTCTTCTGAAGCGAAAGCTCGTTTTGCCAAATTCAGCAAATAATCGTTAATGATTTAAGAAGTGTCATTCGCAAGAATGGCACTTTTTCTTTTTGGGCGTTATGATAATGGCGTGAAACCGCATCGACTTAAATTTTTTTCCACCTTATCTTTGTTTGCCTTAATCATGGGTTCTTGCTCACCAGAGAGTCAACCCGCAAGCACGGAAAGCCAGTCGATTAGCACTGAGCAATCAACGACCTCCTCAACCTCTTCCTCCAGTAATTCTTCCACCCCTTCCCCTGAACCGAAAGGATATTACAAAAACGTGGATTGGAGTCTTACTGGGGCTGCCTTGAAAACCGCATTATTCAAAACCATCAGCACCGGCACAAAAGATGTCGGATACAATGGATTGCTAAATGCCTATAAGACGACAGACATCACATCAAACGGCACGGTATGGGATATGTATTCCAACGAAAGATACGTTTATAGTTCTGGTTTCTGCGGCTCTTATTCTGAGGAGGGGGATGGATTCAATCGCGAACACACGATCCCTCAGTCTATCTTCAGCAAAAACTCTCCGATGCGTTCGGACCTCTTCCATGTCTATCCGACAGACGCTTACGTCAATAACAAAAGAAGCAATTACCCACACGGAAACGTTTCTACGGCTACCTACACTTCTCATAACGGAGGAAAATTAGGAAAAGGAAGCAACCACGGCTATAACAAAACCGTCTTCGAAGTTGTTGACGAATACAAAGGCGATTTTGCGAGAACCTATTTCTATTTCGTCACTCGTTATCAAGACAAAATGGCGGATTGGAGTTATGACGCCTTTTCACGAAACTCATTCCCGAGTTTGGCTTCGTGGGCAATTCAAACCTACCTGGAATGGAACGATAAAGATCCGGTGTCTGAGAAAGAAATAAAACGTAACGAAGCCGTATATGGCATCCAGAAAAACCGCAACCCGTTTATTGACAATCCAGATGCGGCGCACGCTATCTGGGATAGAAGTTACTAACTTTTCAAAAGGGAGAAAACATGATCAAAGGATTAATGTTATTGGCAGATGGGTTCGAAGAAACCGAAGCCATCGGCACCCATGATATTTTGACAAGAACCCATGAAATTGATGTCACGTACCTCTCCATTTCAGATCATTTGAATGTCATTTCCTCTATGGGATTGGAAATGATCTCTCAGGGCCTTTTAGGAGATATGCCAGATTTTGGGTCTTATGATTTTTTGGTGATTCCTGGTGGTAAATTAGGAGTGGAAAACATCAAGAAATCAAGCCTCGCTATGGAAGCCATCAAAAAATTCCATAACGAGGGGAAAAAGATTTTTGCCATTTGTGCTGGTCCTTCAATTTTAGGGGAATTAGGTTATTTAGATGGCAAGAAATACACCTGTTTCCCCGGCTTCCAATGCGGAAAAGGGACTTATTTGGAAACGGGGGCGGTCGTAGATGGAAACATCATTACAGGACATTCAATGTATTACACGATCGAGTTTGCCGAAGCGATCGTAAGAAACCTTCTAGGGGAGGAAGGACTCAAAACGATTTATCCGGGAACGAGAGGAGCAAAATACCCGCGATAAATTGACTTTGATGAAACCGCTTGCATTCAATTAAAAAATGATTATAATATTTGCACAGGAACAGAAGTGGGTCTTACTACCGTAAGGATAGTTGGGTTAGTTTAGGATCCGCCATATGCCTATATAGTCCTCGCCTCGTCGCGTTTGTTAAACGGGGCTAGGAAAACCTTGATTTCCGAAAGATGTCGTAATGGCATCTTTTTTCTTTCTCGTAATGAAAAAAGGCGCGATAAGGCGCCTTTGAAACGATCATTTTTATTTTATTCAGTCCGTAACGCTACAACAGGGTCTTGTCTAGCCGCGGCTCTGGCCGGAATGATGCCGGCAATCATTGTTAAGGCAACGCTTAACGCAAGAATTACAACGGCAGTCCACCAACTGAGATTGGCAATCATGCCAATGCCATAATAAACCCCTATGGTGGCGTTCAAAATGATTTCAAATAAATAAGTGACAATTAATCCAAACACCCCAGATAGGGATCCGATGATTAAAGTCTCTGCGTTAAATAGATGAGACACGTCCCTCTTTCTTCCACCCAGAGAACGAATGACGCCGATCTCTTTGACACGTTCCATAACAGACACATAAGTGATAATTCCGATCATAACGGTGGAAACAATCAAAGAAAGGGAGGTGAATGCAACCAAGGCGATCGTGACAATATTAATAACCCCATTAATCAATGCGATGATGATGGCAAGATTGTCTGTATATTTGATGTCGTTACGTTGGTCGGGAGTCAAAACCGTTCCCGTCGACAAAGTAATGGTTTCTTCGCTTTGCCAACGATCTAAATAATCGGTGACCAAATATTTATCCGCAAAACTCTTCGGATAGATCTTAATCGTTCCTGGAAGAGAATTCCCACCGACATCTCTAAGGGTGCATAATGCCATCTTCTGTAGAAGGATGCTTGAGGAAGAACCGCCTGATCCACCACCGCCAATTAAACTCATGATGCCAGATAAGGCGTTTTGTTCGCCAATTAAGCCAGCGCCTTCAAATGTTTGGATGCTGGAAGATCCGATTCCGTCTGGGAAGTTGACATCATAAATGAAACCGATTCCGGAGATAAATTTGTGATTGGAGAAATTGATGACCGCGGAAGTAAATCCATCAGCATCCGGATTGGTTTCACAATAAGCTCTGATGAATTTCGTGACTTCCGATTCCATGTTTTGCTCAAGGTAGTGCTCAGCAAAGGCTTTGGTAAAATACAGACCCGAATCCATGCAACCATAGGAAACCTCTTCTTTTGGGGCAAGAATTCCTACGACCTTCATATTTTCTCCATTGGTTAAAGAACCATCATCAACGAACGCATAATCATATGCCTGCCACGCCAAAGGGTTGGTGGTTGAGCCTGCATCATAGCTGCTGTTATAAGTGTATAAGGAATTATTGGGGTAATACGTGTATTCTTTTCCTACTAATTGATCAATGGTGAAAGATTGTTGCTTTTCCCAAAGATCCATATCCATTTTTTCTTTTTGGTCAGAGTAATAATAAATCGCGTTCGCGAATTCATCTTGGCCATAATATCCAAGTAAAGTAAGGACAAATTCCGTCAATTGGTTCCGATGGTTTAAGACAATCATCATCTCGTTTTCACCTTCGGCATATTTGCCAGAAACCACATCATATTGGGAAAGAACGTATTCTTTTTCTGGCAAACATTGGTTGATGGCGTCGGTATATTGATCCACCATCGCAGAATAAGCCGAGTAATCTCCATCGTTGATGTTCTCCAAAATGGTGCTGCAGATGGAGGTAATCGCGGTGATGGAATATTTTTGGGTCCTCAATTGTTCTTCGGTGTAATCTTTCAAGTGAATGTCCGAATGAGTATAGAGATTGTTTTTCAAGTTGATGCCATATTCTTTTCCTAGTGCGGCGTAATAATTTTTGGGCATGTCATCAACGAATTGAATGTAGTCTTGCGTAATTTCATTTTTCAAGGCAGCCGAACTCATGCTGTCAGAAACGTTCACCAAAGTTTCGGTGACGAATTGAACGTCGATCTTTCCGTCCCTCCAGGAATGAGCGACGGCATTGACTTGTTCCATAGAATTCGTCCCCGAAAGAATCGAACTCAAATCGTAGGCAGATTCGGCAACTGTCACCGGATAACCCGACAACATATCATCCTGCATTCCTCCAATATAGCCAGTCACGCCTTGGGAAACAGCAAGAACGGCCGAAACACCAACGATGCCAATAGAAGAGGCGACAACAATCAAAGAGGTCCGTTTGGCCTTGGAAAGCAAGTTTTTAGCGGAGAGTTTGAATGCGGTCCACCAGGACATCTTTGCCCGTTCTTTGGCAAGTTGCTCTTCAGATTTTGATGTCACGGCATCACGCTCTTTGGCCTCCTCTTCAAAAGAATAGGGGTTGGTGTCCCCCACCACTTTGCCATCTAACAGGTTAATGATGCGGTTTGCGTACTTCTCGGCCAAGTCTGGGTTATGGGTGACCATAATGACCAGTTTTTCTTGAGAAATCTCTTTGATGAGATCCATGATTTGAACCGAGGTGACAGAATCTAAGGCGCCAGTCGGCTCGTCTGCCAAAAGGATGTCTGGCTTGTTTACCAAAGCTCTGGCGATGGCGACTCTTTGGCATTGACCACCAGAAAGTTCGTTTGGCTTTTTCCCATACATTCCCGCCAAACCGACGCGATCTAAAGCCTCTCTCGCCATTTTGGAACGTTCTTCTTTGCTAAGACCTGCAATCGTTAGGGCTAATTCGACGTTTTCTTGAATATTTTCGTGAGGAATTAAGTTATAGGATTGAAAAACAAATCCAACCCTATGATTTCGATAAACATCCCAATCATGATCTTTGAAATCTTTGGTGGAAACGCCATCGATCACCAAATCGCCGTGGGTGTAATGATCCAACCCACCAACGATGTTCAAAGTCGTCGTCTTTCCACATCCAGAAGGACCCAAAATAGCAACAAATTCATTTTTGCGGAAAGCAAGGGAAACATCATTTAATGCATCGACCTGCATATCCTTGGTGCGATAAATTTTCGTAATGTGGTCTAGTTTCAGCATCCCTTTATCCTCTTTTTTGATTCCGCTTATTTTTATTTCCCAATTTTTGGGAAAATAAAATATTTGGACTTGTAAATTAAAAAGCATAAGGCCTGGACATTCAATTAATTTGCAAAAAAAGATTTCGTTCCTCGTCTTCATAACGAGTTCTTGAAGTTATAAAAACTATCGATGAAATCTTGATATTTAAGGTTTGACTTTGATGTTTTTGTAGCCCATAATTTCGCCAGGAAGGAATGTCAGCGTATGAGAATTGCAATCAGTGCAGAATCCACCATCGATTTGAATCAAGAATTGTTGAAAGAATATGACATCCATTTCATCCCTTTTCCGATTATGGTCGGGGACCAAATGAAATTCGACGGCGAAGTCACTTCCAAGGAAATTTGTGAATTTATGGAGTTAACGGGTACTGTCGCTCGCACCGCCGCCTTAAACCCAAAAGAATATGAGAATTATTTTGAAGCCCTTCTTAAGGACTATGACCGAATCATACATTTCTCGATTTCTTCGGGCATCTCCAGCACCTATGAACACGCTGAAAATGGAGCTAAAAAATTCCAAGGAAAAGTAGCGATAATCGATACACGCTCCTTATCAACAGGCGAAGCGACCTTAGCCATTTATGCCAAACGTCTGCTAGACAAAGGCACTCCTTTTGAAGAAGTGATAAATATCGTGAAAGAAAGATCTCATAAAGTATGCACCACTTTTTGTTTTGAAAACGTGAACTATCTTCACAAAAGCGGTAGGTGCTCCAGTGTCGCTGCTTTCGGCGCCAATCTTTTGAAAATTCGCCCTCAGATTGTGATGAATGAAGAAGGAAAGCTGGAGTCCCATAAAAAGTTCAAAGGGCCTGTCCGCAAATGGGTGATGGATTACGCCAAATCCACGTTAGAAGAATTCAATAACCCCGATCATGAAGTCGTTTTCATCACGGAATCAGCAATCCCAAAAGAGGTAGTCCAAGAATTAACTGATTATCTTTACGGAGTTGGCTTTAAAAAAGTCTATCATACCAATCCGATGGCGACTGTTACTTGTTATGTAGGACGAAACGTTCTTGGTATCCTCTATATCAACGACGGGGATCATCCAATTCAAGCATAAAAATAAAAAACAGATACACGCATCCCTTGAATTGAAAAAAGACGTCCCGAAGGACGCCTTTTAAGAAAGTTGGTTATTCAATCTCAATCTTGATCACCATATCCGAAAGAGGATAGGTTGCACAAGCATGGACATAGCCATATTCCTTATCAGCAGCGCGCCTGCCATCGCCGACAGAAGGAACGAAGAATTCGCCTTTCTCGACTTTAGTACGGCACCAACCACAGGCACCAGAACGGCAACGGGTCTCGTGGGGAATTCCCGCGCGTTCCATCGCGTTTTGGATGGTTTCTGATCCCTTGGCGTCGATAATGTCTTCATGAATGCCGCGTTTAACGGTAATCTTGTAGACTTCTTTTTCTTTTCCTGCTGGGTAGCCTTCGTTTTTGGTCACATCTGGCGTTGAGCCAAACACTTCCATGCGAATGCGGCGATATGGGACTTTCAATGCCTCAAGCTCTTTGTTGATGAAGAGATACATCGGAAGAGGTCCGCACACGAAATAGGTGGTTTTGCCATTGGACGGATCCTGATCCACGGAATATTTTTTGATGATGTCGCGAGAAATAAAGCCCTTTTCATCACCTGGGAGGAGTTTGGCGCCTTCACCAGAGATAACGTTGATAAATTTCACGCGTGGGCAATGGATGGCTTGGATTTGTTTTTCCAAGATAATGTCATCGTGGGAAACGGAACCATAAAGGATTGTCAGGTCAACATCCAAGGTGCCGTGGGCAATCTCTTGCGCCATGGAATAGAATGGCGTAATACCACTGCCACCAGCCAAGGCGACGATGTTTTTGCTATCACGCAATGGCTCGATGTGGAATTGTCCATAAGGGAGATGGGCTTCTAATTTCATGCCTTCTTTCAGGTTGGCATAAATGTAGCTGGAAACATAACCTTGTCCCGGTCTGCCATTACGAACGGTGATTTCAAAGAATGGCTCTTCTCCGCTTCTGGCTTGGAATGGGGCAGAAGAGATTGAATATGGACGATAGGCTTTCTTGCCGTCAATTTCTAAATCCAATGAAACGTATTGTCCCGCCTCAAAAGGAGGAAGTTTGTCGCCATCGATAGCTACGAAAGTAAATTTTCTGGCGGTAGGAGAAACGTCTTCCACCTTCTTTACGATAACATGGGTCACGACCGGGTGAAGCTCCAACGCAAGTTCTTTGATTGGGTCCTTGTAGTCGTTGACTGGAGAGGCATTTTTGATGCTAGCATTACGGCGTTTAGAAACTCTCATCGAGCCCGTAATGTCTTTAAAGAAACCTTTAATCTTCAATTTTTTCATCTTATTTGCCCTCCTTTTCCCAAGTATCAACAACTTGTGCGGCGATACGGCCATTCTTGATATTGATAGCCATGCCATCGCCTGCCAATGTGGCAGAAGACGCCCAGGTTAAATTCTGGATGTAATGTTCTTTACCATAAGTCTCAAGACGGGCTGCGATAGCATCGTCCATGCTGTGTTGATAGCCATAAATGCCACCCAAGTATTGGCCGGAATAATGCGAGATCGTGGCTGGGGATTCAATTTCCACTTCCACGACATGATCTAACAAGTTCACGCCAAGAAGCTTGGAGATAGATTCGATCATTTCTTTGCCGTATTTGCGTTTAATGGCAAAATAATCGTCCGCTTTCACGTCTTCAAAAGCGACAGGAAGTGGCAGATTGGTGATCGATAAAGATGTCATTCCCTCTGGGATTTGTTCTGGGTTGGCATAATTTAAGCAAATCGTGGTGAGATAATCCCAGCCACCGAGTTTGCTTCCTTGCGCCCAATAGGCATCGGTATCGAAATGGGAGGTTCCAGAGAAAATAGAATAATCTTTGATGCCGAGTTGCTCTGGGGTTTGGTCTAAAAGTAAGACAACCGAGAAACACGTGACACCGATTTTGCGTCCGTGATAGAGTTTGACAGCCTTCTCAGGAACTTCGCTTTGTGGTTCAATCATATGGCCAAAAACTGCATCAGGATAAACGCCAGAGATGATGTAATGGCCGTGAATTTCTTCACCATGCGCTGTTCTCACGCCATAAGCCTTTCCGTCTTTGACAAGGATTTTGGTGACTTCGGTGCGATATTCGATTTGGCAACCGAGTTCTAAGCATTTTTCCGCCATCGCGACAGACATGCCATGAGAGAAATTTTTAGCAACAAAAGACCCGCCGGTCAGATAGTCGCCCAACAAGAAGGCGAAAATCGTGAACGGAAGACTGGAAACTGGTTGGCCAACATAAATCCAATAAGCCGACAAAACAGCTTGAACTTTTTCTGGAATCTCAAAGGCGTCCATTACTTCTTTTGCAGAATAGCCCGCTGTTTTGGCTAATCCGCTGTGATTTTTAAGAAGCTCGATTTTTGAGGCGGTGTGGTCATTAAGATAGTTGGTGGATTCCATGACCTCTTTGCAAAGATGGAGAAGCTTGTTCACTTTCTCTAAATTGCCTGGATATTTTTCTTCGATTTCTTTAGCAGCAACGTATACGCCATCGGAATCAATCCCTGCGTGGATCAAAATGTCAATGTCGTCGGTTGGAACATAGAGTCGGAATGCTTCTGGGACACGGAGCCAGTCGATCGCAACTTTCATATCGTCGAGATATTTACCGACAGGGAGTCGTTCTTCCTCTTTGCCAATGGACATCATTTCATGGAGGGTGGCCTCCATCTCATGTCCGGAACGCACAAAAGAGGTTGCTAGCCCGCCTGGCAAATTGTGACGTTCTAAGATCAAAACGGATTTGCCTTCTTTGGCCAAAGTCATGCCAGCGCTCATGCCAGCTAACGAACAGCCAATGATGATCACATCGTAATGGTCTTTGTAAAACTTGATGTTTTCTGCCATCGTATTTTCCTTTCGTTATTGAAATAAAGGGACGTTTAGATTTCCCTAAGCGTCCCAATTATAAACTACGAATTTGTTCTAAATGAACAAAATCTTAATCAGCGAAGAATCTTTCGATGAGATCGTGACTGTATTCAACGGTTTCATCCATATCGCCGAAGGACATGATTTCACCTGCATAGTAGGTGTTGTTCTTGCCCTGCATAGCTTCGACCTTGTCATACCAACCAGCGGCGTAGTCTTCAGAATAGACGTGTGGGAAATAATAGGTTTGGAATTCATAAATTTCGCCATCTTTGCCTTGTGTGGTATCGATGGTTGCACCAACCTTGTTCATATCCTCACGAACGACCTTCTTGGTCTTCTCATAGTCAAGTTCTTTGCCACCATTAAAGGTCTTGTGGTGACGGAGAGTGTAGGTGACGATTGGCTGATCGGTTTCACCTTCCCAACGACGATAATAGACCATGACGTGTCCCAATTTCTCAGGAACCATGTTATCGACGATGTAGTAAGAAACATCTGGATATTTGTCTTTTTGGATCATGAGAGCCTGGGTATCATAGCGTTCATAATC
>CADBIO010000001.1 GCA_902794835.1 uncultured Erysipelotrichaceae bacterium | reverse complement strand
GCCTTTCTAGGCATCAACAAAGCAGACACGGTGATGAGCCAATACCATTATTCTTCGGTTTATCTGATGGGCCATTCTCTGGGTGGCACGACTGCCTCGCTTTATCTTTCTTCTTCCTCATATGATTACCAAGGCATCATTTTCCTGGCTTCTTATCCAAGCAAACCAATCAAAGAAGGGCTTTCTTCCTTATCTTTTTATGGGACGGAAGACAAGGTGATGAACCATGACGAATATGAAAAGAAGAAAAGCCTTTTGCCAAGCCAACAGGAAGAAATCATCCTGGAAGGTGGGAATCACGCTTATTATGGGAATTATGGCGAGCAAAAAGGGGATGGGGTGGCTAGCATCTCAAGAGCAGAGCAACAATCCCTTGTCGCTCAGAATGTCGTGAGATTCGTTGGTGGCGAATGATCTTGTTTATTGATAAAAAAGCCAGCAATTATGCTGACTTTTTGTTTGTTTTTTGAATTCGTTTCCCCCGATAAGGCTTTTTGGCGAAATTCTTTTTGCCGCCTTTTTTCCCGAATGGTTTTTTCCCTTCGTTTTTCCGGAACGGCTTTTTCTCGCCGTTCTTAGGGAAGAATGTTTTCTCTTTGGAAACGCCCGCTTGTTCCTTTTTCTCACTTCTCGGTTTTCTAGGGGAAGAAGAGGATTTCCCTTTCTTCCGCCTTAAAGCCCCCCGTTCTTCAAAAGAAAGATATTCTTTTTCTTTTTTCTTTTCTTCAGCGACCAAGAAACGGAGATCGGCTTCGGAAGAATAACAACGGACCCCATGGGATTCTAACATCTGGGTGGTGATTCCTTTGCCGACGATTTTTGTCTGGTTGAAGTGGCCGTCATAGATGTTACGGACTCCACAAGAAGGGGAGGATTCTTTCAAAATCGCGATGGTGATATTGAATAATTTGCAAGCCTGCAAGGCCTTTTGAGCCCCAAGATTGTATTCCTTGGCTTTGCTTGTCCCGTCTTTGGTGACAATATCAGCCCCTCTGATTTCACAAGGCTCGCGAGGAATGGAAAGACCGCCCGCCACTTCAGGGCAGAAAGGGACCAATTCATATTTCTTTTTGAGCTCCTCGATAAAGGGAAGATAATTGTTATCCCCTCTCCAGGTGCAATTGTCCCCGACTAAGCAAGCGCTGATTAAAATCTTTTCCATACGTGGAAAGAGTTTACTCTATTTCGGCTCCTTTGACTAGTCAAAGAGTGCTTTGTTGGCGAATATCTTCTATAATGGCTAGGAATGAGACAAAGCGAAGTTTGGAAAATCAATCTTGAAGGTGAGGAATTCTCTGTCCTGGTCAATTACCGTCCTCGCCGGTCGCTAGGATTGCGTTATGATGGGCAAAAGAAGATTTTTACCTGCAACGTCCCTACCAGAACCAGCAGAAAAAACATCGAGGCCTTCCTTTCCAAATACGGCCAGAATTTAAAACGTCGGGTCGAAGAACGTACCCCACCAAAAGCCATTGAGGGGGATTTTGTCTATCTTTTCGGGGAACGAAAAGAGATTCCTTCCTTCTCTTCTTGGAAGGAGAGAAAACAAAAAGACTATCTAAAAAAGACTTTGCTTTCTTTTCTCGAGGAGAATGTTTCTCAATGGGCTAAGATCATGAAAGTCCAAACCCCATATCAAATCAAAATAAGGCCGATGAAAAGCCGTTGGGGCGTGAATAACAAAACCAAGAAAAGCCTGACGTTCTCTTTGCTTTTGCTCCATTATTCGAAAGAGATCATCGAATCGGTGGTCGTCCATGAATTGGCCCATGATTTCGTGATGAACCATAGCCAGGATTTCTATTCGATCGTTTATCATTATTGCCCCGATTATCGGGAAAGACATGCGAAATTAAGAAAGGGAAAATATGCCTGAAATCATCACCTCCAAAGACAATCGCAAAATCAAAGAAGCCATTTCTTATCGGGATGGCAAAGGGGAGTTTTTCCTCGTGGAAGGCTTTCATATGGTAGAAATGGCTCTCTCTTCTGGCTCGGCCATTCGAGTCTTCTCTCTGAAACAATATGACACCAAAGGCGTGGATTTTTATTTGGTCAATGAAGCGGTGATGAAGAAACTCACAACCTCAAAAAACCCAGAAGGAATCGTGGCTTTGTGCAAGAAAAAACAGCCTAAGGAAATGACAGGGAAAGCCATTTTGTACCTCGATGAATTGCAAGACCCGGGGAATGTCGGGACCTTATTAAGGACCGCCTTGGCCTTTGGCTATCCTGACGTGATTCTTTCCCAAGGCACGGCCTCAGCTTATTCTTCCAAAACCCTTTCTTCTTCCCAGGGGGCGATTTTCTTCTTAAATGTGAAAGAAAGCGGCTTTTCTCCCGAAGAAGACATCAAAACCTTAAAAAAAGAGGGGTATTGGATTTTAGCCACCGACTTACGTTCCAGCGTCCCTTTGCAAGGCCTCTCTGTCCCTTCGAATTTCGTTCTCATTCTAGGAAATGAAGGCAAAGGGGTGAATCCGAAGCTCCTTTCTTTATCCGATGAGCGCGTCCGTATTGAAATGGAGGGGATCGATTCCCTCAATGTGGGAGTGGCCGGCGGCATCTTGCTTTATGAATTAAGGAAGCAGGGAGAATAAAAACTACTAACACAGTTAGTTTTGTATTAGAATAAACGTGTTCGTGGAAGAGGAAGAGTACGCTTGACCTTCTTAGAGGTGGGAGAGACTGTTAGAGAGACTGTCTCCTAAGAAGCTTGCCGAAAGTTCGCCTTGGAGAACGGAGAAGAGATTCTCCCCGTCGTGGGTTATAGCCAATAAAGCAGCGTTTATCGCAAAAATAGATCAAACGAATTGGGATGGCACCGTGGTCAAAAATCACTCCCTGCGTCCCTTTTTATTTTGAAAGGAGCCCCCTGATATGTCAGAGATGGAAAACCCGAAGCAAATCGTCGAGGAAAGAGAAAAAGAAGCCCTCGAGGCCCTCACAAAGGAAAATTCAGTCCAAGGTTTGACCGAATGGAAGAATTCTTTCCTTTCCAAGAAAAGCCCATTAATGCAGCTGATGAGCCTGATGAGGCAAATCCCGAATGAATTAAAAGCCGCCTATGGCAAATTGGTCAATGATGCCAGAAATGCGGTAGAAAAAGCCTTCGAAGAAAAGATGAAAAAAGCCCAGGAAGAAGCCTTGAAAGAAAAACTTGAGGCCGAACGAATCGATTTGACTCTCCCTGGCCGTTCTTATTCTCAAGGATCGATCAACCCTTATTGGGAAATCGTCGATGAAATGTCAGATATTTTCGCCTCAATGGGTTTTGATATCGTGGAGGGAAGAGATGTGGAGACCGATCATTTCAATTTCGAATTGCTGAATGTTCCTAAAGACCATCCGGCAAGAGATATGCAAGATACGTTCTATCTTTCCGATTCTTTGCTTTTACGCACCCAAACTTCCGCGGCCCAAGCCCACACGATGCTAGAAAACGAAGAGAAGAAGCCAATTAAGATGATTTGCCCAGGAAAATGTTATCGTCGGGACGACGATGATGCCACCCATTCTCATGAATTCGGGCAGATTGAGGGCTTAGTCGTCGATAAGGGCATTTCCCTGGCCGATTTGAAGGGGACGTTAGAGCTTTTCGTGAAGAAAATGTTCGGAGAGAAGCGACAAATCCGTCTCCGTTCGAGCTTTTTCCCTTTCACCGAGCCTTCGGTGGAAGTGGATGTCTCCTGTTCCAAATGCGGGGGTAAAGGCTGCTCTTTATGCAAAGGAACGGGCTGGATTGAGATTCTTGGCGCCGGAGAAGTCCATCCACACGTCTTAGAGATGTGCGGCTATGATCCGAAAATCTATAGCGGCTTCGCCTTTGGTGTCGGAGTAGAACGAATCGCGATGCTCCGTTATGGCATCGACGATATCCGCCGAATCTACACCAACGACGTGAGATTCTTGAAGGATTTCACGGAGAAATAAGGAGGGAAAGAAGATGAAAATTTCATGGAATTGGCTGAAACAATTCGTTGATTTATCCAACACCACCCCAGAAGAGGTGGCGAAAAAGCTGACCTTTGCCGGCGTGGAAGTGGATGCCATCACTAAAATGGCGTCGGGCAGCAATCTCGTGATTGGCGAAATTCTTTCTTGCGAAGCCCATCCCGACAGCGACCACCTTCACATTCTTAAAGTCGATGAAGGCAAGAAATATGGCATTCATCAGATTGTCTGCGGCGCGCCAAATGCCAAAAAAGGGCTGAAAGTCATCGTCGCCCGCACTGGCGCCGTTTTGCCAGAAGTCACCATTGAAGCTTCTGTGATCCGCGGCGTGGAATCTGACGGCATGTGTTGCTCACTTCGTGAACTTGGGGTCGATAAAAACAATCTTAGCGAAGAGCAAATCGCCGGCATTGAAGAACTTCCTTCCGACGCCCCTGTGGGAGAAGAGGATGTCCTTGGTTATCTTCAATTGGATGATACGATCATCGAATTGGAGCTTTTGGCCAACCGTTCTGATTTGAACGCGATGGAAAACGTCGCCCGAGAAGTCGCTTGTCTTTTAGAACAAAAACCGATGATCAAAGAATATCCGGAGACCATGCAAGGAAAATCTGCCTTCAAAGTCTCCAGTCTCACGGACAAATGTCCTCTTTTCGGGGCTCGCGAAATCCGTGGCGTGGTCACCAAACCATCCCCAAGTTGGCTAAAAAACATCCTCAACGCCGAGGGGGTTAGAAGCATCAACAATGTCGTCGATATCGGCAATTTCGTGATGTTGCTCACCGGTCAGCCAATCAATATGTATGATGCCGATAAGTTGCCAGAAAAATCCTTGGAAGTCCGGGATGATTATGCCGGCTCTTTCGTGGCAATGGATGAGAAAACATATCTTTTGCAAGAAGGCGATTTGGTCGTTTCTTCAAAAGAAAAACCGATGTGTTTGGGCGGAATTATGACCAGCCAAGAATGTGCCGTGACTCCAGAAACGAAAAACGTCATCATCGAAGCCGCTTATTTTGCCGGTCCTTCGATCCGTCGCACCTCGAACCGCATTGGCTTATCTTCCGAAAGCAGCGCCCGTTTTGTCAAAGGTTTAAACCCTTCGCAAAATGAAAGAGTGTTGCAAATTTGCTCTGCCTTGATGGTGGAATTATGCGAAGCGGAAGAAGTGTTACGCTGTGAGACTTACGACGTGATGGATCATGAAAAGAAAATCATCAAAACGTCATTAGGCTATTTGAACGCAAGACTTGGGACCTCCTTCTCGTTAGAGACGGTTCTTGAGGTTTTGCAACGCGATCATATGTCATTGAAGAACGTCGAAGGGGAGTCTTTTGAAGTCGAAGTCCCTCCTTATCGGATCGATATGAGCGGAGAAGCGGATATTTCCGAAGAGGTCATCCGTCTTCTTGGATATGAAAACATCCAAAGCAAACTTCCTGAGGTATCAACTTCTCAAGGGGGCTATACCGAAGCTCAGAAAAACCGCAACGCGATTCGTCGTTTCCTCCGCGATAATGGGGTCAGTGAATGCCTGACTTATTCTTTGGTGAGCGAAAAACTGAAAGATTCCTTCTCTTACCTCACCAAGGGAGAAAATTATCATTTGTTGAATCCTTTGACCGAAGACCGTCAATATCTTAGAAAGAACCTTTTGCCTTCTTTGCTAGAAGTCGCGGCCTATAATTTCGCCCACCAGGAGAAAGATTTGGCTTTATTCGAAGTCTCTGATGTCGACACGCCGACGGAAAAAGGCAGACATTTGGCCATCGTTTTGCTTGGCAATGAGCCAATCACTGGTTCGTTGCATCAACGTCCTTACGATTTCTATAACGTCAAAGGATATTGGGAAGGGATTCTCCGTTTACTGGGATTGAACGAAAATCGTTTCCGTCTTGAGAATTTGCAAAGCGAAAAAGAAGAGTTCCATCCTGCCAGAAGCGCGAAAATCTACGCTGGAAGACAACTCGTCGCCGTCCTTGGAGAACTTCATCCAAACAAAATCAAACAACTTGGCCTTGGCAAGAGCAATGCCGTTGCCATGGAAATTGATTTAGGGGCCCTCCTGGAAATGAAGACCAGCCCGAAAAAAGCCTCGATTCCTCCAAAATTCCCATCGATTCAGCGTGATTTGGCTTTTGTCTTGAAAACCGAGGTCGCCTATGGCGATGTGAAACGAGAGATCTCGCGGTTGGATAAGATCATCAAAAACGTCGAGATATTCGATGTCTATGAAGGCGATAAAATTCAAAAAGGAAAGAAATCGATGGCAGTTTCGATCACCCTTTATGATGAAAGCAAGACTTTGAAAGACGAAGAGGTCCAACTGGTCATGAAGAAGGTCACGGATATGCTTTCGATGCGTTTTAACGCGGAAGTGAGAGCAGCATGAACAAACTCGCCAAAAACGCCATCATCAAAGGACGTGATTTGAAATTCGTTTCGGATACGACTTTTAAAGGCTATCCCAAACGTTATCCTCTTCACGAAGTGAAAGAATGCCATTATGAGGCTACCGCTTATCGCCGTGACGATTATTCTGCCATCTCTTTTGCCATCCGTGGCAAACTCATCGTCGAAGATACGAGAGACGGTTCTTTATTCTGCTATCCGATAAAAATCAAAGAAGAGGTGGAAATCCTCTCGGATGAGACGGAAGACGGGGAAGGATATATCATTCCGGGCGGAACAATTGACCTTGACGATCTGGCCTTACGAATCATTCAATCTTCCTTGCCTCTCCAATTGGTGAAGAACGTTAATGAGCCATTGCCTAAAGGAATCAAAGGAGTGAATGTCCTTAGTGAAGAAGAATTCGTCTCCGAAACTGATGAGGGGAATTTCTCATTGGATGGTCTTCCTGAATATCCTTCAATGGACGAGAAAAGATAGAAAAAACCGAATCTTTGGGGCTTCTGGAAACGGAAGCTTTTTTCTTTTTATTTTTAAAAAATATTTTATTTTTCTTTTCTTTTGGGGTGCGTGATGCTAGATTATGAATAAGGAAGTGGGAAAAAGTGGGAAGATTTTTCGGAACCTATCAAAGAACATTAGATGCGAAGCTGCGTCTCCAAATACCTACCAAATTAGTGAAGGACATGCCATCTCGTTTCTATCTTCTAAGAGGCTTCGAAGGATCTCTCTCCCTCTATCTGGAAGAAGATTTCAATCTCTATCTATCCACGCTTTCTAAACTTTCTTACCTAGATTCGAATGCCAGAGCCTATGTGCGTTTGGCTTCCTCCAGCGTAGAGATATTAGAGGTCGATTCCCACGGCCGGATCAACATCGGAAGCGAAATTGCGAAACGATATTCTATCTCTAATGAAGTCACCATCATCGGAGTGCTCGATCATTTCGAGATTTGGGACAAGAAATCTTATGAAGAATATCTAAAAGCGAACGAAGCTTCCTTCGAAAGCATTGCTGAGGATTTAAGCAAGCTCTCCTCCGAGGACAAATGACATGGGCTATCATTACAGCGTAATGCTTGGGGAAACCATTGAACTTTTATCCCCCAAAAACGATGGCATTTATGTCGATTTGACCTTAGGAAGGGGAGGTACTTCCGAAGCGATTCTCCAACGAATCCCAAACGGGCATCTCTATAGTTTCGATTTAGATGATGAAGCGTTGGAGGAAAGCCGTTCTCGTCTAGAACAAAGCGGCAATAACTTCACTCTAGTGAAATCCAATTTCGCCTATTTCGCTGATAGACTCAGAGAAATGGGGGTTACGAAAGTGGACGGAATTACCGCAGATTTAGGCGTTTCTTCCCCTCAATTCGATGAAGCCAACCGTGGTTTCTCTTATCGGGAAGACGCTCCGCTAGACATGAGAATGGATCAAAATAACCCCCTTAATGCGACGATTATCGTCAACGCCTACCCCTTTGAACGCCTTCTTAAAGTGTTCAAAGAATACGGTGAAGACCCGTTCTCTTACCAAATTGCCAAAGAAATTGTCCGGCAAAGAGAAAAAAAGACCATCGAGACAACAGGGGAATTGGTGGATTTAATCAAACGTTGCAAACCAGCCAAAGAACTAGCTAAAAAAGGTCATCCCGCCAAACAAATCTTCCAGGCGCTTCGTGTGGAAGTAAATGACGAATTAGGGAATCTTCGAAAAATGCTAGATTCCTTCGATGGTTTGCTCACCAGTGGTGGTCGTATTGCCATCATCACCTTCCAAAGCCTAGAAGACCGTCTAGTCAAAGAAAAATTCAAATCTCTGACCGTCGTGGAAGGATCAAGAGAAGATGTGATGCTTTTTCCGAATCAAATTCAGGAAGCCCCATACCGCCCGTTAACGAAAAAACCGCTGGTTGCCAGTGCAGAAGAATTGGCGGAAAATCATCGTTCGAAACCGGCAAAACTTCGTGCCATCGAGAAAAAATAAACATTCGAAAAAACGGACAAGAAAGGAGGAAAACAGCATGAAAGACAAATTAGAGAAGACAGGCAAAAACAAACGTTATTATCAGATTCGTTTTGCTTTCAAAACATTTCTGATTTCGCTTGCTGTTTTCGCCGTCGCTGCCATTCCTGTCGGCGTTTCTTATAGCCTGACGGCTTCTGCTAAGGCGGCTGACAATGTCTCCCAAATCTCTTCTTCGGAAGAAAGCGAAGAAGAGGTCCCAGAGATGGATTCCTTCATCGAAAAATAATATTCTCCCTAGGGAAGGCTTCCGTTGAAATGGAGGCCTTTTCTATTAGAGCAAAAGCTTCCCTCTTCATAAAAGCAAAGAAACCGCCGATCCTTCCCAAAAAGAAAAGCAGGGGAAGACGCTCTAAATTGGGGAAATTAAAGAAAATGGGAAAAAAAGAAGAAAAAGAATCTCCCATTCTTTGGCAATTGGTCTAAAGTCGGCTTTTTATCGGCTCTTTTTAGGGGAAAACAGAAGATGTTAAAATAACTAAAAAACTACTAAAACAAGGCTAACTAACTTCTAAAGTTGTTGTTTAATGATTTTCCTTATTCTAGAATAGAATACAAGTTATGGAAAACGTCAAATATATTCGGGCACTAGAAATCACATCCTCCGCGGTGAAATTCGCGGTCGGTTATGTACTCAAGAACGTTCCTTGCGTGCTTTATTACAAACAAATCCCTTTAAGCGGAGTGGTCAAAGAAGGTCGAATCGCTGCCCCAGACAAATTGGTGGAAGCTCTTCAAGAACTGCATCAGATCGACGATGACGAATTGGATCTCCATATGGAGCCAAACGCCGTCTCTGTCGTCCTTCCGGCGTTAGGATTCAAGGTGTTCCAAACCGACAAAGCCACGAACATTGTTGCTTCTGATGGGGTAATTGCCCCGGTTGACGTTTCCAATGTGATGTCTTTGGTCAACAAGCAAGTGGTTCCTCAGGACAACGTGATTGTCGATATTGTCCCTGAATATTTCGTCGCTAACCGACAGGCTTACAAAGAGCCTCCCCTTGGGGTGAAAAGCGATTCCATCACCGTCCGAGCCAAAGTTTATACCTTGCCTGAGGATTTGCTGGATTCTTATAAGAAACTCGTCCAAGATGCCGGCTTCCGCGTGTTACGGACCAGTGTTGCCACCTATGGGGCTTCCCAATTGATCAAAACGAATCCTGGCTATCCATCGAATTATCTCTTGATGGATTTAGGCGCCGATTTAACGACCATCTCTTTTATCGGCAATGGCAATCCCTACAGTTCGCGTTTCATCAAATTGGGCGGCAATTCGCTGACCGAAACCATCGCCAAACGTCTGAGAATATCCTTCGATACGGCCAATGAGCTAAAAGAGACTTATGGCTATGATCTGACCAAACACGCCTTTGAAACCCCCTTATATTCGGGTCCTGATCTCAATGGCAGCAAAGTCAAATATCACCAAAAGGATCTCAATGCCGCGATCGAGGAATTCTTCGGGATTTTCAACAATTATCTCAAAGTTGCCTTCCAGCAGCTTTCTGAATCTAAGATTCCGAATTTCGAAAGTTACCCGGTGATTATCACTGGTGGCGGCTCTTGCCTAAATGGCATCGGAAATTTGTTGGCGCCGGGAATCGGGCCAAGGGCGATTTACGCTTATATCCCTTCGATTATCGGGGCCCGAGACCCAGAAGCAACCAACCTCTTGGGCATGATTGTGGCGGAAGGAAGCCATAAAAAATCAAATTTAGTGGAGAGTTATCGAGGCGTCTCGGCTCTTTCCAGAGAATAGCAACACAAGGAGAAACGAATCATGGATGAATTCTTAGACGAAGACTTAGATACCTTCGAGCCAGTGGCACGCATTGTCGTTATCGGCATTGGCGGAGCGGGAAACAACGCCGTCAACCGGATGATTGATGACAATATTCAAAATGTGGATTTCTACGTGATGAACACCGATAAACAAGCCCTGGCTTCCTCCAAAGCCCCTCACCGCGTTATCCTAGGCGAAGGCGCTACCCGTGGCTTAGGCGCCGGGGGAGATCCGACGGTTGGTAAACGGGCAGCCGAGCAATCTACTGAGACGATTAAGAAGGTCGTTGAAGGGGCAGATATGGTCTTTATTGCCGCCGGTATGGGAAAAGGCACCGGAACGGGAGCCGCTCCAGTGGTGGCCAAACTTGCCAAGGAGGCGGGGGCATTGACCCTTGCCATCGTCACTCGCCCATTCACTTTCGAAGGAAAGAAACGCACGGAAAACGCTATCCAAGGCTTAACGAATCTCAAGGCCGCGGTGGATTCGGTGATCATCGTTTCTAACGATAAACTCCTAACTTCCTCTGGCGGTGTCCCAGTTGACAAAGCCTTCCAGGAATCGGATCGCATCTTGGCCCAATCGGTCAAGACGGTCGCAGATTTGATTTTGGTCCCTGCGATGATCAACCTTGACTTCGCCGATGTCAAAAGCACCCTCAAAGATTCAGGTATTTCCTTGATCGGATTCGGCATGGGGAAAGGACCGAACAAAGCTGAAGAAGCGGCATTAAACGCCATCAATTCACCGTTGCTTGAAGCTCATATCCAAGGGGCAAAGCGTGCTATTTGCGCGGTGACATGTGGTTCAGGCGTCACCATGTATGAAGCTCAAAAATGCGTTACGAAAATCGTCGATGAAGCTGGCGGTGCCGTCGATATCAAATTCGGGGTCTCGATCAATAGCAATCTCGATGATTCTCTTGTTGTCTCCGTCATTGCCTCGGACTTCGACAATGACAAAGAATTCATCGCCGCACCTCCAGTAGATTTGACGCCGATTACTCCGGTGATTGATCCCCAAGCACAACAAGCGATGGAAGAAAAAGCCCAATCAGAATTTGGTCCCGACATCGATTTATCCGATGAATTGCGGCCCAATTTTGGGAACGATTGAGCTCCAAAAAATTTTGGGAACGATTGAGCTCCAAAAAGAAGAATACGGTCTTCTCATTGAGAAGGCCTTTTTCTTTGAAGTTGAAAAATAAGCGAGAATCGACTATATTATTCGCGGTTAAGATCGCAGAGCGGTCCAATGCAAAAAACAGAGAGCCTCTTGGATGAGAACGAGGCAGGCAAAGGACCCATCACTGCAGGAGCCTTCTTCCTGAAGAGATGTAAGGGAGACGTGAGCCTTGCGTTAGAAGGCATTCGAGCGCAGATATGAAAATCTGAACTAAGGTGGTACCGCGCATTGTTGCGCCCTTAGAGGGCGTTTTATTTTTGCCCAAGGAGTGAAAAATGGGAAATGAGATGAAAAAGACCTTGTTGATGCCAAATGGCGGCTTCGAGATGAGAGCCAATTTGATCAACAAAGAGCCGAAGATGCTGGAAAAATGGTCTGAGATCGACCTTTATTCCAAAATGAATCAAAATCGCGAAGGATGCGAAGAATATTTGCTTCATGATGGCCCGCCATACGCTAACGGAGACATCCATTGTGGCCATATGCTTAATCGCCTTTTGAAGGATTTCGTCATCCGCTTGAAAAATATGGAAGGATATAAGACGCCTTTCATTTTCGGCTGGGATACCCATGGCCTTCCGATCGAAGTTAAGGTCACCAAAAGCGGAGTGAACCGAAAAACGACACCGGTCGTCGATTTCCGCAATCTTTGCAAAGAATACGCGCTGAAGCAAGTCGCCCATCAAAAAGGACAGATCCAACGTTTGGGCTGCCTTGGGGATTATGATCATCCTTATTTGACTCTGCTTCCCAAATATGAAGCACGGCAGATTGACGTTTTCGCCAAAATGGCCCTCAAAGGATTAATTTATAAAGGATTAAAGCCGGTTTATTGGTCTCCTTCCAGCGAATCCGCCTTGGCCGAGGCCGAGGTCGAATATGCCGACGTCCCAGCTCGAACGATGTATATCTATTTTGATTTCATCGATGGCAAAGGCGTTGTCCCGAACGATTCCAAAATCATCGCCTGGACGACCACCCCGTGGACAGTCCCAGGAGATCAGGCAATCACGCTTAATCCACGGTTTGAATATGGTTTATTTGAAACGGAAAAAGGCAACTTCGTTTTCTGCAAGAGCCTCAAAGAGAAATTGGTCGAAGAATTGGGCTTCAAGACTTGCAAACTTTTGAAAGAATTCAAGGGCCAAGACCTTGAATATGCCAAAGTCCGTCATCCGTTGTATCCAAATCGGACCTCTTTGGTGATTGTCGCTTCCTTTGTCACAGATAGCGATGGCACCGGCTGTGTCCATACGGCTCCGGATTTCGGCGTCGATGACTTCAATGCCTGCGCTAAATACGGCATCGGCCCTTTGTCTCAAATCGATGACAAAGGCTATATGCATCTCGGGCAAGGAGATCCTTGTGACGGTCTTTTCTATGCCGAAGTCAATGATAAAGTCGTGGATTTGTTGGCAGCCAATGGGCACCTTTTAAAAGAAGTCGATATCGTTCACTCCTATCCGCATGACTGGAGGACCCATAAACCAATCATCTTCCGCGCGACTCCTCAATGGTTCTTCTCCATTGAGAACATCCGCGAAGATCTCATCAAGGCGGTCCATGAAGTCAAATGGAACCCAGCCTGGGGAGAGGAAAAAATGGTCAATATGATCAAAGACCGCGGCGATTGGTGCATTTCCCGTCAAAGAGCCTGGGGCGTTCCGATCCCGATCATCTATAACGAAGATGGCACGCCGATCATCGACGAAAAAGTGTTTGAACATATTCGCGAAATGATCGCCAAAGAAGGCTCGAATACCTGGTGGTCCCATTCTGCCAAAGAACTTTTGCCAGAAGGCTATAGCAATCCTGCCTCCCCAAATGGCGAATTCCGGAAAGAAACCGATATCATGGATGTCTGGTTTGATTCTGGCACCTCGTGGGCTGGCACTTTGCAAGAAAGAGGACTGAAATTCCCGGCCAATCTTTATTTGGAAGGAAACGACCAATATCGTGGATGGTTTAATTCTTCCTTGATTTTAAGCGTTGCCTACAATGGCTGCGCCCCATATCAAGAGACTTTAACTCATGGTTGGGTCATGGATGAAAATTGGAATAAGATGTCTAAATCCGCCGGAAATGGCATCGATCCTAGCAAAGTCGCCAATCAATTCGGTGCTGATATTCTTCGTCTATGGGCGGCGAATGTCAATTATGTGGCTGACGTAAGAATCTCCGAAAGCATCATCCAAACGATTTCCGAGCAATATCGCAAAATCAGAAATACCTTCAAATTCATGCTAGGCAACCTCCAAGATGGGGAAAATAAACCTTATGTGTTGCCAGAAGTCGCTCCAAAACTTTATCCAGCAGACGAATGGATCTTGGCAAAACTCGAAAATGTAAAGAATAAAGCTCTTCGTGATTACGACCATTTTGCTTTTGCCTCGGTCACGATGTCATTAACCAATTTGATGGTCGAATTATCGAATTTCTATCTCGATTACGCGAAGGACATTCTTTATTGCGAAAAAGCGAATTCGCCGAGAAGAAAAGCCGTCCAATACGTCCTTTATAAGACTGTCTTTGACCTTTGCTTGCTCTTTAACCCAATCCTTTCCTTCACGATGGACGAAGTCTATTCCTTTATCCCTGGCGTTAAGAAGGTCTCTCCTCAATTAGAAGATATGCCAAAAGTCTCGCATGAATATTCCGAAAAGACTTTATCTCAATACGATTCCTTCCTTTCTTTGCGAAGCGTCGTTTTGAAAGCGTTAGAAGAAAAACGCGCCTCCGGGTCAATCGGTTCCAGCGCCGAAGCCAAAATCGAAGTCTCTGTTTCTGACAAGGAATTGCTAAGCGTTCTATCCCGTTTAGATGAGGATGAAATCGCAAGATTGTTCGGTGTTTCTGAAGCAAGACTCGTTTCTGGCGAAGATCAAGCCATCGTTATGAAAGACGAAGATGCCGTTTGTGAAAGATGCCGTCTCCATAAAGCGCATGCTATAATGCGTAAAAATGGTGTCGTTCTTTGCTCCCGTTGTGCAGAGGCGTTAGGAGAATGATGATGGAAGAAGAAAAACAGATTCCTGAAGCAGAAAAAGAGGTGAAAGAGGTTCAAGACGAGTCGCCAAAGCCTTTATCTGTATCTCAAGAAATTCCAAAGAAAGACCATCCGAAATTCGTTTGGACGTGGAAAAGTTTCTTTTTCAGCTTTATTTGGCTCGCAGCGGTGGTTTTAATCATCGATTTTGCGACCAAATGGGGTGTTGTTAATTTCTTCCGCGCGAATCCTGACATTCATCAAAATCCAAATTTAGGGAACGGTTCCCCTTCTTTAGAGGTAATCCCTCACTTTTTCTATATCACGTTAAGCTATAACACGGGCTCATCCTTCGGAATGGGTAGCAACATGGCTTGGATGCGTTATGTTTTTATCGTGATCTCTTGGCTGGCGAGTGGATTCATTGTTTGGTATTGGTTGAAAAACCTTCATAAAAAAGACCGTTGGATTGACTGTGTTTTAGCTCTTGTATTAGGCGGTGCATTAGGCAATGCGATCGATCGTACTTTCTACTGGGAGGGCACGGTTGGCTTCAGCGGTGTCGTTGATTTCTTGCAATTCTATATCTTTGGTTTCCAAAACAATTCCTTTGCGATTTTCAATGTTGCTGACTCGGCGTTGGTGGTGGGGGTTATCCTCTTAGTCGTGATTGTTTTGGTTCGCTCAATCAAAGAAGCGAGAGCTAAAAATTAAGGGTTTTATGGAGCAAATAATCGTCACAGAACAAGAGGTAGGAAAGAGACTCGACGAGTTTCTTTTCGAAAGGGAAGTGGCCCCTTCTAGAAGTAAGGTTCAATCCTTAATTAAAGAAAATAAAGTTTTCGTCAATAATCGACCTGAAAAGGCGCATTACAAATTAAGACTTGCCGATGTTATAAACTACGAAAAATATACTAATAAACCACTATCAGTAGAAGGGCAAAATCTCCCTCTTGATATCGTTTATGAAGACGAGGAAATTCTGGTCGTGAATAAACCAGCCGGATTGGTTGTCCATCCTGGGAACGGCCACGAGGACGGAACGCTTGCCAATGCGCTCGTGTATCATGAGGATCAGCTTTCCAAAGAAGCTGGAACCATTCGTCCTGGGTTGGTTCACCGCATTGACAAAGACACTTCGGGTTTGCTTTGCGTAGCTAAGACGGATGAGGCTTATCTCTATTTAAAAGAACAACTTTCTGATCACTCAATGCATCGCGAATATTATGCTTTAGTTCAAGGTTTGATTGACGAAAATGATGCGAAGATTGATGCGCCTATTGGGAGAGATCCAAAGAGCCCAGTTAAATTTCAGGTCAATGTCTCTAAAGGAAAAGAATCAATCACGTTCTTCCATGTCCTTAAACGATATCGTGAAGGCTATACTTTGGTCTCATGCCGTTTGTTAACGGGGCGCACTCATCAAATCAGAGTTCATATGGATTATATTCACCATCCGGTCGTTGGAGACCCTTTATATGGCGTTGGAAACCGGGGTCTTTATGGGCAAGGACAACTCTTGCACGCCTATCAGTTGACCTTTCGACATCCAAAAACCCATGAATTGGTGACGTTCAACGCTGCAATACCCAAGCATTTCTCGGATGTTTTGGACCAATTACATGAGATTTAGGATTTGGCGATCCGAAAAGAATGAAATTGACATATTTCTTCTAAAGATACAAAAAACCGCTACACGTCCCCGGTGGATTTCTGTGTAACGGTTATTTTAATCTTTTGTAATTCGCCCAATTGAGTTTCGCGACTTTTCTAAGTTCTTCTTTCCCATATCGTTCGATGAATTGCTCAATGAAGGCATCGACTTTCTCCCCTGCGCCAAACGGGAATTCCATCCCGTATCGTTCGTTCATGGCCTGCATTTTCTTGAGAAAAGAATAACGGGCAATGACACTTCCTGCGGCAACGCTTGGAAAAAGAGATTCACCTTTGGTGTGAAAATTGATTTTAGTGACAACTTTTGCCTCATTCTTAAGATAAGAGAAATATTGGCCAGGTTCTGCGAATTGATCCTGATAAAGCGTGGCTTTTGGATGCTTCATGTGAAGATTTAAGAGACAACGGTTATGCATTTTCGCTTTGATGACGTTCATATTAAAGTCATCTTTGACTTCATTGTATTTCTCGTTAGGCAAGGAAAGTTGGGAATATTCGATTTTGCTTAGCAAAATTGGGCCGATGGCAAGAATATGCTCATCACTCATTTTCTTTGAGTCGGTGACGCCCAATTCTTCTAATAATGGAAGGTCTTTCTTTTGAATATAAGTGGCACAAACACAGACTGGGCCGAAGAAATCTCCCGTTCCGACTTCATCGCTCCCGATTTGCGGATAGATGTTTTTAATCTCTGCTTTTTCTTTTTTCGGAAGATTTTGATCTCTTGCAGTTAAATCCCATATTTTTGCCTCTTTGATGGCATCCGGGCCTTGGAAAACAACTTTTATTTTGCCTTTTTTGTTCTGCTTGTATATCGTTACGGCCACGGCGTCGTTTTTGGCGAAAAGATCGATATACGGGTTATCGTTATCGCTTTGAAAAGGGCGGTAAAAATCCTTCATTTTCTTCAAAGTTTCCGGGGATGGCTCAAAGGAATATAAAGCAGTTGGCTGTTTCATGCGGTTCTATTTTAACATTTTCTTTCGGTGCGTCGCATCTCTCTTTATTAAGAAGAGATGCTATAATCTAGCAGATGCAAAACGTTTACGATAAATTTGAATTTCAGAAAATTAGAGATGCTCTGAAGAGCAAGACAAGAACCGAACTCGGAGCGAAACAAGCAATCGGCTTAACGATGATTTTGGATGAACGGGTCCTTCATGATGAGTTGGAAAGACTCGAAGAGATGCAGAATCTAGTCGCAAAATATGGCAGTCTTCCGATTGATGTCTCCAGCGATTTAAACGCGGCAGTGGATCTCGCCAAAAAAGGCGGCTGCCTTTCTGTAGATGATTTAGAACGTGTCGCCAATGATGTTCTTAATGAAAAAAGCATTCTCTCCTTTTTTGGGAAAATCACGGATTTGCCTCTCCTTTTGAATTATATCAAGGGGTTTCCTTCTCTCGATTTCTTGGAAAAAGACATTCATAAAGTCATTGCTCCAGATATGACAATTTATGATAATGCCTCGCCGAAATTGAAATCGATTCGCATTTCCATCCGCCGATTGGAAACCTCGATGAAAAAGAAACTCGGCTATGTTCTCGATGCCAACAAGACTTTTCTTTCCGATATTACGCTGACTTTGAAAAACGGCCATTACGTTTTACCAGTCAAAAACGCTTATAAAAATAAAGTCAAGGGTATTGTCCAAGACGTCTCCAATTCTGGAGAAACCACCTTCATTGAGCCTGAATTGCTAGTCGAGATGAATAATAAAATGGTTGAGCTCCGCAATGAGGAAAGAGAAGAAATCCACCGTCTTTTGCTAGAACTCTCAGGAGAAGTGGCCTCTTCCTCAGACGAAATCAAAACGAACAATCAGATGATTGGCTATCTTGATTTTCTTTCCGCAAAATCCAAATTCGCCGAGGAGAATGACTGCCACATCGCCGTCTATTCCAAAGAGCCTCGGATCGAATTATTCGCTGCACGTCATCCCTTAATTGACAAAAACAAGGTCGTTTCAAATGACTTCTTACTGAACGAAAAATCTTCATTAGTCATTATTTCTGGACCGAATGCCGGAGGGAAAACGGTGGCGTTGAAGACTTTAGGCATTCTGGTCATGATGAATCAATGCGGTCTAGCCATTCCAGCCAAACAAGGCTCTTCGCTTTCTTATTTTAGAAATATTTATGTCGATATCGGAGATTCTCAGTCTTTAAGCGACAATCTATCGACCTTTTCCGGGCATATGAAAAACATCGGCGAAATTTTAGAACGGGTCAAAGGAAAAGACCTTGTTTTGCTAGATGAAGTCGGGACAGGGACTTCTCCAAAAGAAGGTGAGTCTATCGCTTTGGCGGTGGTCAAGTTCTTGCTAAGAAAACACGCTTTGACGATGATTTCCTCACATTTTGAGGGCTTGAAATCCTATGCTTTGTCCCATCCTGAAGTCACCAATGCCTCGATGATGTTCGACGAAGCCAATCTTTTGCCAACCTATCATCTTAAAATGGGGTTGCCGGGAGAATCTTACGGATTGATCGTCGCCAAACGCTTCGGAATGCCTGAAGAAGTATTGGAAGAAGCCAACCGGAATCTTTCCTCTCAAGAAGAACTTTCTGTTTCCGACACCATCAAACGTTTGACTGCCGTTACGAAAGAAACTGAAGACGAGAAAGCCAAACTGCTCGCCCAAGAAAAAGAAGTGAATCAGTTAAGAGAACAACTGAAATCTCAGCAAGCCGCGCTTCATCTTCGGGAAGAACATTTCCTTTCTGATGTCGAGCAAAAGAAAAAACGGATGCTTCGCGATTATCAAGAAAAGATGCAAGAAATCATGCATTCTTTGAATAAGGGTGAAGGAAATCTCAAACTCCACGAAGTCATTAACGCCAAAAAGGCTCTAGACGACCTTGAAGAAAAAGAAGAGCAAGAAACTTTCTCTGAAGTCCTAAAAGTCGGGGATTATGTCAATCTTCCTTCTCTTTTCACTTCCGGAAGAATCGTCAAGAAAGACGGGCATAAAATCGAAGTCGTCTCACCTGAGGGAATCACGTTCAAGACGAAAGATGATAAGGCCGTTATCATCGAAGAGCCGACCACGCAAAAGAAAACGGTCGCATCGACAATTTCTTTGGATGATTTAGCCTTTTCCAAATCTGTGCCCCTGGAGATCAATCTTATTGGCCAACGAGCAGAAGAAGCCAAACTTAATTTAGCCAAATACCTCGATAATTGCTTAATGAAGCATTATAAACGTGTTCGCGTCATCCACGGCTGGGGCAGCGGAGTGTTACGCAAAATCACCCGCGACTATTGTGATTCCCATAAAGATTTCGTCGACCATTACGAAGGCGCCGACGGCAATGAAGGCGGCGGTGGAGCGACAATCGTCTATCTTAAATAATCATGGAACTTACCGAAAAACTAAAGCGACAGATTTCCCTTCTCCCAGATAAGCCAGGTGTTTATTTGATGAAGGATAAAAACGACAAAATCATCTATGTCGGGAAAGCCAAAAGCCTGACTCGGAGGGTGTCGCAATATTTCTTACGCCCTCAGGTTGGCAAGGTCCTGGCCATGGTCAATCATGTCGATCATTTCGATTTTATCGTCGTCCATACCGACAAAGAGGCTTTTATTTTGGAGATGAATCTCATTCAGACCCATTATCCACGATACAACATCATGATGATGGACGATTCGCATTATCCTTATATCGCGATTCGCCGAAGCGATGCTTTTTTGAAAATCGCTAGACGCGCCGATGATCGAAAATATTTCTACTTTGGGCCTTTCCCTAATGCCAAAGACGCTTTCAAGACGATTGATTTGTTGAATCAGATTTATCCGACGAGAAAATGCAAAAAACTTGGTAAAAAGCCATGTTTGTATTACCACATGGGTCAATGCCTTGCCCCCTGCGTGAATGAGATATCGGATGAGGTTTACCAAGATCTTTATAACAAGATCAAAAGTTTTTTGGACGGAAATACGGCCCCCGTCATCAAAGAATATACCGACAAAATGAACCGGGCTTCGGAAGAGCTCCGTTTCGAAGATGCCCAGAATTACAAAGAAATCATCGATGCCGTTAGACGAGTCACGGCCAAACAAAGCGTCGAGCTTTCCACTGACCGCACGAACCGCGATGTTTTCGCTTATGCGGAGCGCGATGGCTATCTCGCCCTTAGCATTCTGACTTACCGCAATGGTATTTTGCTCGGGAAAAGCCTTAAAGTGGCCGCGTGTTTTGGCGAAGGAAACGAGCAAGCAACCGAACTCATCGAAGAATATTATCAAAATAACGACCTTCCCAAAGAAATTATTTGCAATATTGAAGGGATGGCGGAAGAGTTCTCTTCGATTTATCCCGAAGCCAGAGTGGTTTCCCCGAAAGAAGGACGCCTTTTGGAACAAATCGATTTGGCGGCCTTAAATGCCAGGCAGGGTTTAGACAATCATTTCATGTCGGCGCGCTTGAACGATGACAACAATGCGTTATTAGAATCCTTAGGGGAGATGCTCCATATCGAAACCCCTTATCGTATCGAGCTTTTCGATAATTCCCATTTGCAAGGCTCAAACCCAGTTGGGGCGATGGTTTGCTACATCAATGGCGAGCCGGTAAAAGGGATGTACCGTAAATTCCACCTCGATGAGCAAGATGCCGGGGATGATTATCATTCGATGGTGGAAGTCGTCACCCGTCGTTATCGTCGTCTCAAAGAAGAAAACCTTTCCTATCCGGATTTGATCCTTACCGATGGCGGTCTTTCCCAAGTCCACGCTACCTTAGAAGCTTTGAAATCCATTGAAGTGGAAATCCCGGTTTATGGCTTATACAAAAACGATAAGCATCAAACAGAAGGAATCGTCGACAAAGAAGGCAACGCCTATCCTTTGAATTCGAAGTCCCCATTATTCTTTTTGCTCATGAGAATGCAAGATGAAGTGCATCGTTTTGCCATTTCCTTCCATAAAGCAGAACGACTCAAATCGATGCATTCTTCAATCTTCGACGATGTTAAGGGAATCGGTGAGAAGAGAAAGGAACTTTTGCGGAAAAATTATCCTACCATTGATTCGTTAAAGAACGCCTCGTTAGCCGAACTCAAGCAAATTTTGCCTGACGAGGTCGCCACGGCCCTTTATACGAAAATAAACGCACTTTAAGCCTTGTTTCTAAACAGAAAGAAGATTATATTATTAAAGCGCTGCGCCTGTAGCTCAGTTGGATAGAGCAACAGCCTTCTAAGCTGTGGGTCAACCGTTCGAGTCGGTTCAGGCGCGCCATCGATAAAAAACTGCATTTTGTACCCATTATTGGTGAAAAAATGCTTTTTTTGTGCCTTTTTTGGCACTTTTTTGTATATTTTAGTCTTATTTTTAACAACTTTTTTACCTATTACACCTACGCTTGATCTATTGCACATATTTCATCGACATTTACAGAAAGAAACAGTGAAAGGCCCATTTTGTATTAAATAAGGTAAACCTTTCCATCGATAAAAATGAGGATTTTGCATCGCAAAGTCCTTTTTTTGCGCCCTTTTTGGCCGTTTTATTCGCTAGTTCGAGCGTTTCTAACTGATATGATGATTTCTTGGATTGAGTGCTTTCAATTTGCTTTGATATGACGAGAACAAAGAAACAAGAGCGACCATTAAAGCGAAACAATTCGGATCATGATAATTCCAGCCGCATTGATTCCGTCGACAAAAGCGACTAAATTCTCGTGGCTCTACCTACGAAGCGTAGCTTTTGCTATAATAATCTTGTTCATCTATCTAGACCACGGGCGCTATGAACTAGCAATAGCAAAGTCAACCATACGCAGGCAAACTGAGGCCAATGGATAGATAAACTATCACACTACGTGTTAGGGTGTGGTAATAGGGAAAGTATTGCCCAGTAATGGTATGAGACGCAAGCGGAAGGGGTCGCGTTGGCAGACGCCCTTGCGTTCAAGAGGACCATCGCGCTCCCTACAATTGTTGTTCAATTGAGCATGTGGCCATCACGAGGATGATGTAACACCAGTAGTTACGGGACTGAGTCGATAACTACAAAAGGTGTTTTCATTATGGTGATGGTTTTTATTTATCTCCTTTTGAAGACACGTGCTGTCTAACTGACGAAAGGAGATTTTATTGATGGTTAAAGTTGGAGACAAAATTAAAATCATCCGAATGGATGGGGAACCAGATTACAGTGGCAAAGTCGGCATTGTTGAGCACATCGATGGCATCGGACAAATTCATGGTAATTGGGGCGGATGCGCCCTTATTCCCGGTGTCGATTTATTTGAAACAGTGGAGGAATAGTTAATATGGAAAAAGAATCTGAATTTAAAGAAATTATAAATATCATTCAACTTCATCGAAAAAACGCTTATCGAAAAATTAATGAAGAATTAGTGACAATGTATTACGAAGTAGGAAAATATTTGTCAAAAAAAGTTGCATCAGGCGGTTGGGGATCAAAGACAATTGATAATCTAGTCATAACTATAAAAACTCAATATCCATCCTTAAAAGGATTCAACAGAGCCGGTCTATATAGAATGATTCAATTTTATGAGACATATAGAGACAATATAATTGTCTCACCACTGGTGACACAATTGAGTTGGACTAATAATTTGCTAATTTTGCAAGGAACAAAAACAATCGAGGAAAAAGAATTTTATATTCGTCTTTGCATTAAAAATAATTATTCCAAAAGGGAACTCAATAGGCAGATCCAAAGTCATTATTATGAAAGATATTTATTATCTAACGGAAATGCCTTGGAAAGTTTAGAGCCAGTGGTGGGAGAAGAAGATGGACCAAATACTAAATTATTAGATGCCTATTCGCTGGAATTCCTTGATTTGCCCAACAACTACAAAGAGAAAGACTTAAAAGATGCAATCATAAGTAATTTAAAAAACTTTATTTTAGAAATTGGGAAGGATTTTACTTTTATTGAGCAAGAACATCGAATCAATGTTGGTGGAGAAGACTTTTATATTGATTTGCTATTCTACAACAGAACATATTCATGTTTAGTAGCTTTTGAACTAAAAGTGGATAAATTCCAACCAGAATTTGTTTCAAAAATGGATTTTTATCTTGCCGCCTTAGATAAATACGAAAAGAAACCCAATGAAAATCCAAGTGTGGGGATTATTTTATGTGCCTCTAAAAACGATTCAGTAGTGGAACTAGCTTCTTCTAGATCTATTTCACCAACTGCGGTTGCAACATATTCAACCCAACTAATCGACACCAATGCATTAAAAGAAAAACTAATTGAATATCAAACATTGTTCGAGGAAACCAAAAAGAATCCCCGCTAAGTGGTAGTCATCGACAACCACGGATGAATTTTTGCTGCTATGCAATCACATAGAATGATAAAACTCAATAAAAATCGCTTTGACTTGGAATTAGATAGCGTGATTCTACCAGAAGCAAAGATGTATCGAAATTGGTCTAGGGCGCCATGATCACATACATACTTTGACACAAAATTGAATAGGCGAAAACCGTAAAAACGCTCTGAAATGGACATTTTTCCTATCTCCTAATCAGGAGAGTCATCAAATTAAGATGAAAAAAGAATCCGTATTGTTTACAATAAAATTCGTAAACTTTCGAAAGCACACAAGGAGAATCTATTATGGGTTTAATCAAAGCAGTGAGCGGCTCCGTCAGAGGCACCCTCGCAGATCAGTGGAAAGAATTTTTCTATTGCGAATCAATCGACAAGACCGTTTTGATGGTAAAAGGTGAAAAAAGAGTCACCGGAAGATTCGGTTCGAATCATAGAGGCAACGACAATATTATCTCCAACGGTTCTGGTATCGCTGTCGCTGATGGCCAGTGCATGATCATCGTCGAACAAGGCAAGATCATGGATATCTGCTCTGAACCTGGACAATACACTTATGACAAAGGCTCTGAGCCTTCTGTTTTCTGCGGCAACCTTTTCCAAGGCGTGGCTGGCATGTTCAAGACGATGTGGAATCGTATTGGCTATGGCGGAGACAGTGGCAAAGATCAACGTGTCTATTATTTCAACATCAAAGAAATCCTCGACAATAAATTCGGAACCGCCAATCCGGTCCCATTCCGAGTCGTTGATAGTAATATCGGGCTTGATATCGATGTTTCCGTCCGATGCTTCGGCACCTTCTCCTATCGTATTGGCAACCCAATCCTTTTCTATCAGAATGTCTGTGGCAATGTTTCGGAATCTTATAACCGCAGCGAATTAGACAACACCCTAAAGAGCGAATTTATCTCCGCGTTGCAACCTGCTTTTGGCAAATTATCTGCCTTAGAGATTCGTCCCAATCAAATTGTCGCCCACATCACCGAATTAGAAAAAGCGATGAATGAAGTTCTTACCGAGAAATGGTTGGAAACACGCGGCTTAGAAGTGGTTTCTATCGCCCTTTCCTCCGTCACTCTTCCAAAAGAAGACGAAGACCTTATCAAAAATCTCCAACGTCAAGCCGTTTATAGAAACCCTGGCATGGCTGGTGCTTCCTTAGTCGAGGCCCAAGGCGAAGCCATGAAAGGCGCTGCCTCCAACGCCAATGGGGCGGCTATGGGTTTCTATGGCTTAAATATGGCTGCGCAAGCGGGTGGCATGAACGCGAACAATTTCTACCAGATGGAAGCCCAGCAGCAAGAGCAAAAACAACAACAAGCAGCTTCCCAACCAAAACCAGCCGCCGATTCTTGGAAATGCCCGAAATGCGGTGCCGAAGTCACGGGAAAATTCTGCCCAGAATGTGGTACGAAGAAACCAGAAGAAAGCGCGGGTTGGAAATGCCCGACCTGCGGTACGGTCAACAAAGGCAAATTCTGCGCCGAATGCGGTGCCAAAAAACCTGCTGGTGAGCCGCTTTATAGATGCGATAAATGTGGCTGGGAGCCAAAAGATCCGAAAAACCCACCGAAATTCTGCCCAGAATGTGGCGACCCATTCGACGATAACGATAAAAAATAAGGACTGACCCATGTCTAAGGCCATTGAATATAAGTGCCCCAATTGTGGCGGCCCTTTGCAATTCGACTCGCATTCGCAGAAAATCGTCTGCCCTTATTGCGATGGCGAATTCGACATCGACACTGTCGAAAATTACAACAAAGAACTGGCAGATGCCAAGCCCGATGAGATGAATTGGAAGGCTTCTTCCTCCGAATATACGGAAGAAGAATTATCCAACCTCAGTCTCTATCATTGTGACTCCTGCGGGGCGGAAATCATCGCTGACGAGAACACCAGCGCCACAACGTGTCCGTTTTGCCAATCTCCAGTTATCCTTTCGGGAAGACTTTCCGGCTCTTTGAAACCAGATTATGTCATTCCTTTCCAATATGACCAGGCTTCGACTCAGGTGGCGTTGGCCAAATTCTTGAAGAAAAAACTCTTTCTTTCGAAACATTTCAAACAGGAAAACAAAATCGCCGAAGTCAAAGGCTTATATGAGCCTTTCTGGGTTTTTAACGCTGATTGCGCAGGCCGCGTCAATTTCCGTGGCGAGGTTGTAAGAAAATATCGTGACGGCGATTATCGGGTCACCGAAACCAAATATTATCGAATCGTCCGTGAGGGCGACATCGGTTTCGACCACATTCCCGTCGATGGCTCTTCGACGATGCCAGATGATTTGATGGAATCCATCGAGCCATTCGATTTTGAAGGAGCAAGACAATTTAACGCCGCCTTCTTAGCGGGCCATCTTTCCGATAAATATGATGTCGACAAAGACGCCTGCGCCCCTCGCGCCAACGACCGTGTGAAAGAAGGAACGATCGATAAATTCGCCTCTACCATCAACGGTTATGAGAACCTCCGTTATGAAACTTCCTCTTTACGGCTTTATAACACCTCTGTCTATTACGCTTTATTCCCGGTTTGGATTCTCTCAACCAAATGGAAAGAAAAACAATTCACCTTTGGAATGAATGCCCAAACGGGGAAAATGGTAGGTAATTTGCCTCTTTCGATTGGCAAATATTTGCTTTTCTTCTTCGGCTTTTATCTCCTTTCGGGTGGCCTTTTAGGCGCAATTGGGGGAGCCCTTTACGCCAATTCTCAGGAAGAATGGAGCGCCAGCGCCTTCCTTTTTGCCTTCGTGATCATCTTCCTGGGGCTGGGCTGGATTCTTCCCACCATTTTCTGTCGCCATCACCGAAAAGCCCTTAAACCCGTCCATAAACAACGTGGGGCTGCCAATTATTATCGCGACGGCTCGTTAAATATCAAAGTGAGGAAAGAGATCTTCCTTTATAAGAAAGTCAGCCGCGAGAAAATCGAAAGCAGCAAAAAATAATTCATGAGAGATGGATGAAAATCCGTCTCTTTTTCTTTAAACTATCTAGCGTATGAAAAACGGAATTATCTTTGATTTAGACGGCACCTTGTGGGATTCTTCCCAACAAGTGGTGGATTCATGGAACGAAATTCTCAAAACTTATGAGAAGGGAAAATATCAGATCACATTGGAAGACATGCAAGGGGCGATGGGGCTTGCCATGACCGACATCGGAAGAAAACTTTGGCCTTCTTTGGAAGAAGAAAAAATGATCCCTTTGTTACAACGATGCATGGAATTTGAAAACCAATATCTTCTAACCCATCCGGGAACCTTATACCCCGGAGAAGAAGAGGCTTTAAGGAATCTTTCCCGACATTATTCTCTCTTTATCGTCTCTAACGCCCAAAAAGGATATATTGAGGCATATCTTTCTTCCACGGGGATGGGGCGTTATTTTCAAGACCATCTTTCTTGGGGAGACACAAAAGAAGCGAAAGAGAAAACGATGCTTTTGATGAAAGAAAAACATCATCTGTCGAAAGCTATTTATGTCGGCGATACGGCGATGGATGAAATCGCCACGAGAAAAGCCAAATTACCTTTTGTTCATGCCGCTTATGGCTTTGGGCAAGCAAAAAGCCCCGATGGGGCGATCTCTTCTTTGTCTGAATTAGAAGAAGTGGCCGCTATTTTGCTTCCTCTCTAAGCGGGTAAAAATCAAGATTCGGCATCGAGATATCACATTGATTCCAATAGACGGATGCGCTGTAATACGTGCCATCCGTTTTATTTTCCTGGGACCCTTTTTGAAACCAATAATTCCGAAAAGTGCCAGAATAGGTGGCTTCTTCATTGGAAACATAAAAATCTAAAGAACCGCTTTCGGATGAAAAATACGATTCTTCCTGAATGTTATCCATCCCGGAAAGAAAGGTCGAATACAATTTGGCCATTTGACTATAGAGACGGTTTTTCTCGGCAATTTCCTCTTCCGCCACGGCATCCCAGCTCTCATCGTCTTTCTCCGTTTCATAACGGAATCTTTCGTTGCGGGTGAGGCCATCGATCACCGCATTGTAATAATGGCAGGTGATGTTGTGTTTCAATGACACATAAGTCCAGCTTTCATGGACATAAGGGCGGCCTTCGTGCTTTCCTTCAATCCGGGCAAAGGAGTAGCGGTTGCGTTGGTCGATGTGACGGCTGATTTCCGCGTTCTCAATCGCATACCCTCCATCATCGTATTGAGAGATGGTTTCGCTTAAAACATAGCTTGAAGGAACTTCCACGAGGGGCGTGTAATTGATTTCGAGGTCGATTTTCTTTAATTCGGCGACCGCTTGCTCACGATCGATGCGATTCGCAGAAGAAGAACATGCGCCTAGTAAACTAGCCAATAAGGACAACGAGACGAGAAAATGTTTTTTCATCGAGACTTATTTTACGCGATTTCTTCTTTCTTAGAAACTAACTTCCTTTTACGAAAGAAACAGGCGTAAAATAAATGGGTATTTATGGACAACTTGGCAAGTTTAATCGAAAAGAAACAATACGATCTCGTTCTCTCCCTGACGGAAAGGGCGAACGACGCCACCTCCCTTTTCTATCGGACGGTTGCGTTTCTAGAACTTGGGAAAGCGGAAGAGGCGATGCGCCTTTTGCTAGAAAACAGAGATTTTCTTTATCAAGATTCCCCCATCCGGACGATGAAGGTCAATTTTGAATTGCGTTTCATTCTCAAAGAATTCGATGAAGCCTACGAAGATGCGAAATATTTCTCAAATCTCCCTTATGTTTCGCAAGAAGTGGAGGAATATCTTCGCGACCTTCCTAGTCTGATCCGCGTCAATGAGAGGCAATCTAGCATCAAACCGCGTTATTCCGACGATGAAGTAAGAGAAATCCTCGAAAAGGGGAAAGACCCTTACGAAGGAATGGCGATTCTGACGAATTTTAATGACGCCGAAACCATTCATTATGCCGATTCCATCGCCATTCTTCTTGCCAAAAGTGATTCTTCTATCCTCAAGACATTCGCCTTGCTTCTTTTGGTGAAAGCCAAATACGACAAAGAAGTGTTCTTTGAGAAAAACGGGAAATCATATCATTTGATCCCCCGCCAATATCTCCCTCCCTATGGAGATAAAAATTACCATGTCTTGGTCAAAGAGATCCAAGATGAGCTGAAAGATCCTTCGATGTTTGAGATCGCTAAAAACCTGGTCAATAATTTCCTTTTCGAATATTTCCCCGATTCGGCATTTTCTCTCTACCCCAAAAACCTTCTTGCCGCCGCCTTTATCATTTTGTCTCACGACTATCTGAAAGTCCCTTTTGAAGAGAAGGGGCTCCTTAAAAAATATGGGTTGGCAGAAAAGGAAGTTCGGAGCATGATTGACAAAATCACCGAGGTTTTAAATGCCGCGGAGCGAATGAGGATATAAAATTTTCGGCGGAATTTAGGGCTTTTTGACGTTTTTCGTTTGGAAAGTATCTAAAGATAGAGTATATTTAAACCCGTCGCAAAGAAATTGAGGTAACTATCAATGAAACACACAGTAGAAAAAATCAGCCCAAGCCGCGTGAAGATCGCGGTGTCCGTTGAAAAAGAGCTTTGGGATGGCGCTCAAGAAAAAGCATTTAAGAAAGTCGCCGCCAAAGTCTCGGTCCCTGGCTTCCGCCCAGGCAAAGCACCACGCAAACTCGTGGAAGAAAGAATCAACCAAGAAACCGTTTGGAATAACGCCATCGAAGAAGTTTTGACGCCTGTCTTCGCCCAAGTCATCACCGAAGAGAAACTTGAGCCAATGTATCGTCCTCAAGTCAACGTCACTAAACTTTCCAAAGACGAATTGGAACTCGTTTATACCATCGTCTTAATCCCAGAAGTCACTTTAGGCGAATATAAAGGTCTCAAAGCCGAGAAACCAGCCCCAAGCGTCACTGACTTAGAAGTTAAGAACGCGATTGAATCCTTATTGAAAGAAAATGCCGAATTAGTGGTTACCGAACGTGCCGCGAAGATGGGCGATACGGCGGTTATCGATTTCGATGGCTATCTTGAAAACGCAGAAGGAAAATTGGAAGCCTTTGAAGGCGGACAAGCCAACAATTACAGCTTGGAATTGGGTTCCAACCAATTCATCCCTGGCTTCGAAGAACAACTCGTCGGCATGAAAGATGGCGATAAGAAAGAAATCAAAGTCACTTTCCCGGAGAACTATGTGAAAGAACTCGCCGGCAAAGAAGCGACCTTCAAAATCAACATGCATGAAGTCAAGGAAAAGAAAATCCCTGAACTTAATGATGAAGCGGTCGCTGATTTGGCCATCAAAGACGTCAATACCGTCGATGAACTCAAAGAATATGAGAAGAAGAGCATCCTTAACCGCAAACTTCAGGATGCCGAAAACGCTTATTACAATTCCCTGATCGCCATGATCGTCAAGAATTCCACCTTCGTGATCGACCCAGACATCATCCACAATGAAGCCCATCAAATGGAAGAAAACCTCAAGAAACAGGTGGAAAGCAACGGCTTAACCTTTGAACAATACCTCGAAATCACCGGTTCTAAGGAAGAAGATCTCCATCAGACCTATCACGTGAACGCAGAAAACAACATCAAAAATTTCTTGGCCGTCCACGAAATCGCCGTCAAAGAGAACCTTGCCGCCACCGACGAAGACGTCGATGCGGAAATCAAGAAGATGGCCGAACAATATAAGATGAAAGAGGAAGAAGTCCGCAATATCATCGAAAAGAACCGCGAAGATTTCCGTTCCCAACTCACTGACCGCAAAGTCCGTAACTTCATCATCGCCTCCGCTTCCGCGCCAGAAAGCAAGGCCCCAGCGAAGAAGGCCACGACAAAAGCCGAAGGCGAAAAGAAAGCCCCAGCGAAGAAACCAGCCACCAAAAAGGCAGCCAAATAAGGCCTCAAAACCTTCAACAAGAATCAAGGTGGAATTTCGATTCCACCTTGTTTTTTTATTCTTTTTTAGCACTTATCGCTTGACAGTGCTAAAAGTCTATCTATAATGTATCTTGCTATAAAAAAGGAGGACTATAAAATGGCCGATAACAAACAACCATTGACTCTTCCCTTTCTGATCACCAAAGGTTTGGTCGTTTTCCCGAATATGACCGAAGCCATTGAGGCAGGCAGGGCCTACAGTATGCAAGCCACACGCACCGCGCGTGAAAAATCGAATTCTTTATTATTCGTCGGTGTGCAAAAAGACGAAAACAAAAATGAGATCAATGTCCCAGAAGATGTTTATGACGTCGCGACATTATGCCGCATCGTCGGCTTTTCTGACAATAACACCAGCGTTCGAATCCGAGTCATCGGTTCCAAGCGCGTATCCTTATCTAATATTAGATTAGAAGATGGGGCTTACGTTGCCGATGGAACGATTATCGAAGACGAGCTTGGCGAACAAGAGGAAGAAGTGAAACTGATCCGCGAATTGGCGGAAACTGTCACGCAAAGCCCATCGGTCGGGCGGAATATCCCAAAGGTCGCGATCAACTCTTTAGGAAAAGGCGAATCTCCCTCGGAGATTGTGGATACGTTAGGGCATTATCTCCCGTTGAGCGTGGAGATGAAAATCAGCCTACTTCGCGAAAAGAAAGTGAATGAGCGGCTGAAAACGTTGCTCAATGCCGTCAAAGCGCAACAACAAATCAACCAAATCGATGAAAAACTCGATGAAGCCGTCAGGGAAAGAGCGGAGAAATCCCAAAAAGAATATTTCTTGCGCGAAAAGATGAGAGCCATCAAAGATGAATTAGGAGAAAGCTCCGATTCTTCCGATGATGTCGACGCCATCAAACAAAAATTGGAGAAGAATCCTTATCCGGAGAATGTCAAAACCAAAGTCAAAAATGAGCTTCACCGGATGGAAATGATGCCTGAAGCATCCTTGGAAGCCTCTTTGATTCTCAACTATATTCAGACTTTGATGGCCGCCCCTTGGTATCAAAGGACGGAAGATGACGACGATTTAGAAAACGTCCAGAAAATTCTCGATGAGGACCATTATGGCTTGGAGAAAGTCAAAAAGAGAATCATCGAATATCTTGCCGTCAAACGTGCCACTGGTAACCTCAAAGCTCCGATTCTTTGCTTCTATGGCCCGCCAGGATGCGGCAAAACGTCTTTAGCCAAATCCATCGCCAGAGCTTTGGGAAGAAAATTCTACAAGTGTTCTTTAGGTGGCGTTTCCGATGAGGCGGAGATTCGTGGACACCGCCGTACCTATGTCGGTTCCATGCCGGGCCGCATCGTCCAGGGTATGACCAGAGCGGGCACCGTAAACCCAGTCTTTTTGCTGGATGAAGTGGATAAAGTCGGCGGTTCCAATTATCGCGGTGACCCATCCAGTGCTTTATTGGAAGTCCTTGACCCAGAGCAAAATATCGCCTTCAACGACAATTATTTGGAAGAACCTTACGATTTATCGAATGTTCTCTTCATTGCCACCGCCAACTATTTAGAAAATGTCCCGGCCCCATTAAGAGACCGTCTGGAATTGATCGAAGTCCCTTCTTATACGGAAATCGAGAAATTAAAGATCGCCGCTGGCTTCTTGATCAAGAAGCAAATGAAGGCGAACGGCCTTAAAGAAGGGGATATCGAATTCACCGAGAGCGGACTGAAGGAGATCATTGAATGCTACACTCGCGAGGCTGGCGTCCGTGAACTCGAGCGTTTGATCGCCTCTTGTTGTCGCAAAGCGATTGTCGAGCTGATTCGCAATCCCGACCTCAAACGTCCGATCGTCGTCGATGAAAAACAAGTCAGATCCTATCTAGGCGTGGAGATTTTCGAAGACACCAAAAAAGAAAAAGAGCCGCAAGTCGGCGTTGTGACGGGGCTTGCCTATACCGAATTCGGCGGTGATATCTTGCCAATCGAAGTCACCCATTTCCATGGCAAAGGAGGCTTGGTTTTGACTGGCAACCTTCGTGACATCATGAAGGAAAGCTGCATGATTGCCCTCGATTACGTCAGAGCCAACGCCGAGAAATACGGCATTCCAGATGAAATTTTCGAAAAGAATGACATTCACTTGCATTTCCCTGAAGGCGCCGTCCCAAAAGATGGCCCGTCGGCAGGCGTTGCCATCACTTGTGGCATTATCTCTTCTCTAAGCAGGAAGAGAATCGACAATAACGTCGCGATGACGGGAGAAGTGACCTTGCGAGGCAAAGCCTTGCCGATCGGCGGGTTGAGAGAGAAATCTCTTGCCGCCCTCCGCAGTGGCATCAAACTGATCATCGTCCCGGCGGAAAACAAAAAAGATGTCGATGAATTGCCTGAAGAAGTCAAGAAAGGATTGAAGATCGTCTTCATGAAGTCGGTCGATGATGCCCTTCCTTACGTCTTCAAAGACATCCCAGGGCCAAATCAAGCCAACGCTTAAAAAAGGAGGAATCTCGTCATGGGGTTCCTCTTTTTGTTATAATCATCCCATGGCGATGGTCAATTTCCGAAACGCAAAATACATTCTCTCCGCCCCTTCCTATGAATATCGTCCTAAAGACGGTCTCAAAGAAGTGGTTTTCGTCGGGAAATCGAATGTCGGGAAATCGACTTTGATCAATGCTTTAACGGCCCAAAAGCTTGCCTATTCGTCGAAAAACGCGGGCAAAACGCGATATCTCAATTATTTTTTGATCGACAATGCCTTTTATCTGGTGGATTCGCCTGGCTATGGGTTTACGAAGTATGGCTCGAAGGAAGATGAGAATTTTGGGGAGATGATGGAGAATTATTTCCACAATCCTTCTTTAAAAGGATGCCTTTTCTTGATCGATTCTCGGCGCGAGCCTTCCGAAGACGATCGAATGTTGTTGGATCATCTTTCCTCCCTTAACGTCCCAACCCTTATCGTTTTGACCAAAAGCGACCTCGCCAAACAATCAGAAATCGCCAAAGCGAAAAAGATTTTCGCCGGACTGGACGTAATCCTCGCCTCAAAAGAGACGAAACCCGATTTGCTGCGACAAAGGATCGTCAATTTCATCAAGGATAAAAAGTGACCTCTTGCGCCGAGGCCACTTTTTCATTAAGATAGTCGGCTATGAAAAAACTGGATGAGAATTTCTTTGAACGGAGAAAGACCCTTGTTGGTTTCTCCTCCTCCCTCCTTGCCCATTTTAATGTTACCCCATTTCATGAGACCGATCCCGAAGTGGACGCTCTATTGAAAGGGCATAAGAAAGTCTGCGTTTTCCTTTTTGATGGGGCAGGGAAATATAACCTTAATCTTTTCCCTAAGGCGAATCGTTATCTCCTTTCCCATTCTGCCTGTGAGATCAATTCCACCAACCCTCCGACCACAGCCGCGGCAACGAATGCGTTCTTAACGGGAAAATGGCCGATGGAAACGGGGTGGATAGGCTGGTCTGTCTATATTCCTGAATTGGGCTTTCCGCTTAATATTTTCCCTGACACCAATTCCTTAAATGGCCGGAAAGTGGATTATTTCCATGATGGCAGCCATTTTATGGACCGTTATTGTCCAATCAAGAAATTAGATGCTCTATTAAGAGAAAAGGGCGTGAAAGCAAAGCTGCAACATGTGGCTCCTTTAGGCGGAAAAGATTCGTTCAAGACATTTAAAGAGCAAGGAGAATTCGCCACTCGTTTCTTCCAAGAAGAAGGCGGGGAATTCCTTTACTCTTACCACGATTGCCCTGACCATCACATGCATCAATATGGAGTTGGTCATCGGAAAATCAAAAACGACTACAAGCAAATCAACAAAATGGTCGAGAAATTCGTCAAAGACAATCCCGACGTTTTGGTCATTACGATGGCCGACCATGGCTTAATCGATGTCGAATACAAGGATCTCGCGGACTATCCGGAAATAACCGATTGCCTTCGAGGGCCGATGTCCATTGAGGGAAGAAACGCCAATTTCATGGTCAAAGAGGAACGGAAGGAAGATTTCGCCAAACTCTTCCCAAGTCGCTTCCCGGATTTTGTTTTGCTTACCAAAGAAGAAGTCCTTTCCCAAGGGGTTTTCGGCGTTGGCGAAGAAAACGAGCATTTCCAAGGTTTCCTTGGTGACTTTTTAGCCATTGCCGTCGGTAAGACGATTCTTCAGAATTCCTTGGATAATCCTGACAAATTCCGTCTCAAAGGCCACCATGCTGGTCAAACCTTAGAAGAAAGAATCATCAACCTTTCCGTTTTTAACCGATAAGGCTAGAAAAGAGGGGACATTCCCTTTATAATTTTGTCGTTCGTTGAAGAAGAGGGATCCGTATCTTTTGATCTTAGAGAGCCAAGGGTTGCTGCAACTTGGCATCAGAAGACGGTGAGTCGCTTTGGAGAACCGAAGGAATTCCGTTCACTGCGTTAAAGTGTTAAAGTGCCGCAAATATCGATTATGTTGCGGAATTAGGGTGGTACCGCGCGCCGCGTCCCTATCTTGGGATACGGCGCATTTTATTTTCAAAGGAGGAAACCCCGATGTTAGAGAAACATTATGATCCAAAGCAAGTTGAAGACGGAAAATATGACAAATGGGTCAAAGGGAATTATTTTCAAGCGGGCTTAGATCGATCAAAGCCGCCATTCTCTTTGGTCATCCCGCCGCCAAATGTCACGGGAAAGCTCCATCTTGGCCATGCGATGGATACGACATTGGAAGACATCATCACCCGTTATAAACGGATGAAAGGCTTTGACGTCCTATGGCTGCCTGGCATGGACCACGCTGGCATTGCCACCCAAGCCAAAGTCGAGGCAAAACTCCGCGAAGAAGGAGTCACCCGTTATGATTTAGGGCGCGAAGGATTTTTGAAAAAAGCCTGGGAATGGAAAGAAGAATACGCCCACACCATTCATGAACAATGGAAGAAAATGGGCCTTTCTATCGACTATTCTCGGGAAAGATTCACCCTTGACGAGGGGCTTTCCAAAGCCGTTAGACACGTTTTCGTGACTCTCTATAACGAAGGGTTGATCTATCAAGGCGAGAGAATTACCAATTGGGACCCGGAACTAAAAACCGCTTTGTCGAATATTGAAATCGTCCATAAGGATGACGAAGGTGAATTCTTCTATTTCCGATACGATGTGGTGGGGACGGATCGAAGCATTGTCGTTGCGACCACTCGCCCAGAGACGATGTTTGGAGACACTGCCGTTTTCGTCAATCCGAAAGATCCTCGTTATCAAGACCTTATCGGCAAAAAAGTCATCAACCCTGCCAATGGGGAGGAACTTCCTTTGATGGCGGATTCCTACGTTGACGTCTCTTTCGGCACGGGGGCGATGAAATGCACGCCAGCCCATGACCCCAACGACTTCAATTTAGCCAAAAAATATCATTTCCCTCTCATCAAAGTCCTCGATGAGACAGCCCATATGAATGAGAAATGCGGCATCTATCAAGGGATGGACCGTTATGAATGTCGAAAAGCCTTGGTCGAGAAGATCAAAGAAGAGGGACATTTGGTGAAAATCGAGAAAATCGTTCACTCCGTCGGCCACTCCGAGCGCAGCGATGCCGTCGTTGAGCCGATGCTTTCCAAACAGTGGTTCGTGAAGATGAAGCCTTTGGCCGATAAAGTTTTGGAAAGGCAAAAGACTTCTGGCAAGGTGGAATTCGTGCCAAAACGATTTGAGAAAGTTCTCCTCCGTTGGATGAGCAATATCGAAGATTGGTGCATTTCCCGTCAACTTTGGTGGGGTCACCGAATCCCTGCTTATTATCATAAAGAAACAGGGGAAGTGCTTGTTAGCGAAGAAGCGCCAGACATGAATCTTTATGTGCAAGACGAAGATGTCTTGGATACCTGGTTTTCTAGCGCCCTTTGGCCTTTTGCAACCATGGGTTGGCCAAATACAGAAAACCCTGATTTCCAGCGTTACTTCCCAACCTCTTGCCTGGTCACCGGATATGACATCATTTTCTTCTGGGTGTCGCGAATGATTTTCCAATCCCTCCATTTCACCGACGAGGTCCCTTTCAAACAAGTGGTCATCCATGGCTTGGTGAGAGACTCTTTGGGAAGGAAAATGTCAAAATCCCTAGGAAACGGCATCGATCCGATGGATGTCATCGATCATTATGGGGTGGATGCCTTACGTTATTTCATCACCACCAACAGCACCCCAGGCATGGATATGCGTTACATCGAGGAGAAAGTCGCTTCCTCGGAGGCTTATTTGAACAAAATCTGGAACGCTTGCCGTTATGTCGAAGGAGTGCTCGGTGAAAATTACACGCCTCGGGCGATCGAGAAAAAGAAACTCGGCACCCTCGATGCCGATATCATGAACCGTTTGGAAAAAACGATCAAAAAGGTCGGAAGCAAGATGGATTCTTACGAATTCGGTCAGGCTTCCAGTGTTCTTTATGATTTCGTTTATGACGATTTCTGCTCGAATTATCTCGAATTCTCGAAGATTTCCTTAAGTCACGGAGGAGAAGAGGCGGAAGTCACCAAAGACGTTCTTTATAAGGTCATGAAAGACATCATCTTGATGATTTATCCTTATACTCCATTCGTGACCGAGGAGATGTATCTTTCCTTGCCAGGGCATCGAGATTCGATCATGTGCGAGCCTTATCCAACCTATGAGAAGCAATTCTTGAATAAGAAAGCCTCTGACCAAGTTCAAATCCTCCAATCCATGATTCGGGACATCCGGAATTACAAATCCTCCAACAACATCGCACCAAATGCGAAAGTTCGTCTTGTCGTCTCGCCAAAAGAGCCATTTCCAGGCTCAGGCGAATACCTTTCGAGATTTGCCTTCGCTAATTCTTATGCCGTCAAAAAGGAGATTTTAGGCGGCAACCCATTCATCTACCCAGGCTGTGAGATGGTCGTCGAAGAAGATGTCGATCCAACCGTGTTGTTGGGCCGATTGGAGAAGCAAAAGGAAGTGCTCGAATCAGAAATCGCCCGTTCGACGAAAATCCTTTCTAACCCTGGTTTTGTTGCCAAGGCCCCGAAAGAAAAAGTTGAACTGGAACGCGAAAAATTGAAAAACAACAACGATTTATTAAAAAATTTACTCGATAAAATCGAGCAAATCAAAAAATAAGCGGAAGATTTTCGACCATTTTTGCCAAATACCCCCTTTATATAAGTGAAAGGGGGTTTTGTTATGAACAGCCGAATTCTTAACTCACAGGAGATGGAACAAACCATCCCCGGAGAAGCCATCAGTCTAGCCGCGGTGATGGCGATTCTAGCCATTGCCATCGTCGCAGTGGTGGTCTATCGGATCTTCCGAACGTCGCAGGGGAGCGCCAAAATGCCTGGAGGATGGCAATTTACCTGGAAATGAAACTCAAAGAATTGTCCAAAGATTCTCTTCCTCGGGAGAAGGCTCTCAAAAAGGGGATCACCTCCCTAAGCGACCAAGAGCTTCTGGCCATCATCCTAGGCAGCGGGACGAAAGGGAAAAACGTTTTGGAACTGGCTTCGGAGATCATTTCGATCTATCGAGATTTTCCGACCCTTGCGACAACTCAAATTGACTCATTTTATTCCATCCGAGGGATCTCTCAAGCAAAAGCGATTTCCCTTGCCGCAACCTTTGAAATCGCTAGGAGAAGCAATCAACAAGCGCCTTATCTGTCGACGGTTTCTCCTAGCGAGCTTTATGACCATTATCAATTGTCGTTAGGCCAGAAAAAGAACGAATCTCTTCTTTTGCTTTGCTATGACAAAAGAAAGCGAATCCGCAAGGAAAAATATCTTTTTGAAGGGGATGAGAATGAGCTTTCCGCCTCAATCAAGATGATTCTTTCGGAACTCAATGACCCAAGTTGTTCTTCTTTTATCATCATGCATAATCACCCATCAGGAATCGTCTTGCCAAGCAAAGGTGAGATTGAATTCACTGCGAACCTCAAGGCGCGGTCTCTCGCCCTGGGCGTTGAACTTTTGGATCATATGATTCTTTCGGCTTCATCGTATTTTTCTTTCAAAGAAAATGGTTTGTTGGTTTAACATTCCCCTTCAAAAAAGGAGATGAAGAGCGTCGTTTTGCCTAAGATCAGCAAAAATGTCTTCATAGAAGACGTTTTATCGTTGTCTTTTGGATTTTTAATGGTATAGTTATTAACGTTGTGACGCTCCTTAGCGCCTCAACCGCATTGAAACGGCACCTAACTTGATTCTCGAAATCAGGCCATTAAAGCGAGTATTAGACAAAAGGAGGAAAAAGCATGTACGCAATCGTAGAGACTGGTGGCAAGCAAGTCAAGGTTTCTGTCGGCGATAGAATCTTCGTCGAGAAACTCGATGTTGAAGCCGGCCAAGAAGTCAAACTCGACAAAGTCCTTTTCGTCGGTGGCGAGAAAGCGATCGTCGGCAAACCATATGTCAAAGGTGCCGTCGTCGTTGCCAAAGTCGAAAAACAAGGCTTAGCTGAGAAACTTACTGTTTACAAGTACAAGAGCAAGGCCAATGTCCGTAAAAAGCAAGGACATCGTCAACCATATACTGCCTTGATCGTTGAAAGCATTAACGCCTAATGATTAAAATCACTTTTGTTGAACATGACGGTGAATTCGCTTCCTTAGAAGTGAAAGGGCATGCCGGGAATGGCCCTTATGGGCATGACTTAGTATGCGCCGCCGTTAGTGGAATCATCCTCGGGGGATTGAATAATCTGACCGATGGGGATCTCAAGTACAAGCACGAAGTGAAAGAAGGCTATGTCTCTTTAGAGGCTCTAGAAAGAGTTTCTGAACACGACAAAATCGTTCTCGAAACTATCGAGAGACAATTAGAGAGCATCGCGTCTTCTTATCCGAAGAACGCGAAGCTAGAAAGGAAGCACAAATGAATTTCGTCATTGATTTGCAATTATTCGCCTCCAAAAAAGGCGTTTCTAGCACGAAAAACGGCCGTGATTCTGCTGGTCGCAGATTAGGCTCCAAAGTTGGTGATGGACAATACGTTCTTGCTGGCAATATTCTTTATCGCCAAAGAGGGACCAAGATTCATCCAGGGGCTGGCACGAAGCGTGGTGGCGATGATACGATCTATGCCATCATCGACGGCGTCGTGAAATTCGAACGTGTCGGAAGAACCGGAAAGAAAGTTTCCGTTTATCCGCTCGAAGCGAAATAATTCTATGCAAGCAGACGGCTCCACCAGGGGCCGTTTTTGCTTTTTTTGATCTCGTTTTCTCTTCGTAGCGTTTCAAAAGAGAAAACATTATAATGTTTGAGTATGAAAATCGACGTCGTTATCGCCGTGAAAAATCAAACGGCCAAGCTCTTAGAGCATCTAATCAAAGAAGGATTGCCTTATTTTGATTCTTTAGGCATCGCCTATGACGTCATTCTTTGCTCCGATCATTCTGACGAGCCTTCTCAGAAGGCATTGGAAGAAGGCATGCACAAAATGCCGCTTCAAGTAAAACTTTTGCCCTATGAGGATATTGCTGGTAAAGGCCATGGGGTTGGCAAGGGAATCTTAGCCGCCCAAGGCGATTATGTTCTTTTTATGGATGCCGATTTTGCCACGGACCTTCACACGCTGGACAAAATTCTCCCTGAGATTAACAAATACGATTGTTTTATCGCTTCGAGACATTCGAAAGGATCGGAAATCACGACGAAGCAAACTTTCATTCGGAGAATCACTTCCTGGGGCGCCCGAACGATCGTGAAAAACAAATTTCATCTAAAAGGCATTCATGATACCCAGTGTGGTTTCAAATTGTTTAAGCGCGATATCGCCCACGAAATGGTCAAACACCAAATCATTCCTGGTTTTGCCTTTGACGTGGAATATCTTTATTTCCTGCAATTGAACGGCTATGCCATCAAAGAAATCCCAGCCCGTTGGAGGGATGATCCTTCTTCCACCGTTGGCAACCCCTTAAAAACGTCGATCAAATTCTACCAGGACCTTTGCAAAATCAAGAAAAACAAGAAAAATTACCTTCTTGACGAGAAGACTAAAGCCGCATTGCCAAGCAATGCCAAATAACGAGGTGATACTATGTTAATCGATCGTTGCATCATCGAAGTAAGAAGTGGAAAAGGAGGCGATGGCGCCATCTCTTTCCTGCAAGACAAACAGACCGTGAGAGGCGGACCAGACGGTGGGAACGGAGGCCGGGGCGGTTCGATTTATTTCGTCGCCAAAAAGAATCTCAACACTCTTTATAATTTCCGTCATTCCCGCGTCATTATGGCAATGGATGGGGAGAAGGGCCAACGTAAGATGATGTATGGCCATAATGCCCAGGATGTCATTGTGGAAGTCCCTTGCGGAACCATCATCAGCGAAGAAAAGACTGGCCGTGTTTTGGCTGATCTCCACGAGGAAGGACAACAGGTTTGTGTCGCAAAAGGAGGACGTGGTGGAAGAGGAAACGCTTGTTTTAAATCCTCCCGCCACCGGATTCCAAGAATCGCGGAAAATGGCCATCCAGGCGAGAAAAAAAGACTAATTCTGGAATTGAAGATGTTGGCGGATGCAGGTTTAATCGGCTTCCCTTCGGTTGGTAAATCGACCTTCTTAAACGTCGTTACCAAAGCCAATGTCCCAACCGCGGATTATCCTTTCACGACTTTGATTCCGAATCTTGGCGTGGCTTATCTTCCCGACCAAAGAAGTTTCGTTTTAGCCGATCTCCCCGGCCTTATCGAAGGGGCCCATCAAGGAAAAGGCCTAGGAATCACTTTCCTTCGCCATATTGAACGTTGTCGCGTTTTAGTCCATATCGTCTCGATGAGCGGCGAACGCGACCCTTACAAGGATTATTTGGCCATCAACGAAGAACTCAAAGAATATGGCGCCGATTTAGAGAAAAGGCCGCAAATCGTCGTCGCATCCAAAATGGATGAAGAAGGGGCGAAAGAAAGAAAAGAAGAATTCGATCAGAAACTCGGCTTCCCTTCTTTTCCTCTTTCTTCTTTGACTCACGAAGGGGTCAACGAATTGCTTTACCAGATCGCCGATTTAGTCGATAAAACGCCGATGTTCCCTCTGAAAGGCGTCCAAGAGGCGGGGATGAAAATCTATGACGCCCATGAAAACGACAGCGACTCTTTCGTCGCTCTGAAAGTGGCCAAACACACCTTCGAAATCAAAGGCGAAACTTTAGAAAAACGCGTCGCTTTGATCAACACTTCAACCGATGAAGGGGTAGAGCAAGTCATCAAAATCCTCAATTCCGTCAACGTCGATGAAAAACTTCGTTTGGCAGGGGCGGAAGACGGCGACAGCGTGATCATCGGAGAATTTGAATTCACCTACACGGAATAAGGCGAAAACCCTATAATATTTTTATGAAGAAAGAGAAAGTGTTTGTCGGCATTATGACTCTTGTCGCCGCCTTTGTCGGCCTCCTCCTTATTCTCCTGACTGTGTGTTTAATTTGATATGTATTACTCATTTACCGGAAAAATTGTTGACGTCATGGAAGAACAGATTGCCATCGAAGTGAATGGCATCGGCTACGAATTGTTCGTTTCTCGACCGAAAGAATGGCTTAAGGGGCAAGAAACGACCATTTTCGTCTATGAAGTCTATGGCGAAAATGACCATTATCTTGTGGGCTTCTCCAGCAAATTGGAGAAAGAGGCGTTTCGATCTTTGATTCAAGTGAAAGGCATTGGCCCAAAAACGGCCATCACCGCCTTGGGAGCGACAACCCCAGACGAGCTTTTCAAAGCCATTGCCGCGAATAACACGGCTTACCTTAAGAAATTGCCGAATATTGGCCCCAAAGCAGCCGCTCAAATCATCCTCGATTTGAAAGGGAAACTGGCCGATAGCGACGCCAAAGGCAACCCCCATCAGTACGATGAAGTCAGAGCTGCTCTCAAACAGCTTGGCTTCAAAGCAAAAGACGTGGACTCTGTGCTTGCAAGCATCAACGAGCCAAACGCCTCCAACGAAGAAATCCTTCGTTTGGCTTTAAGAAAACTCAGCAAAGGATCCTTAAAATAATGGCAAAAGAACGTTTACTTGACGCGCGAAAAGAAGAAGATGACGCTTTTTCGGACATCACCCTCCGCCCCAGAACGCTAGAGGAATATGTCGGACAAAGTGAGCTCAAACGCAATCTTCGCGTTTTTATCGGCGCCGCCAAAAAAAGAGAAGAACCTCTTGATCATGTTCTATTGTATGGCCCACCAGGCCTAGGCAAGACGACTTTAGCTTATGTCATCGCCAACGAAATGGGTGGCAACATCAAAGTCGTTAACGGCCCTTCGATTGAAAAAAGCGGTGATTTGGCCGCGATTTTGTGCGAATTGGAGCCAGGCGATGTCCTTTTTATCGACGAAATCCACCGCCTCCCTCGCCCAGTGGAAGAAGTCCTTTATGGGGCGATGGAAGATTTTCAGCTGACCATTATGATCAACCACGATGGCGTTTCTAAGCCCCTCAATATGGCCTTGCCGCCGTTCACTTTGGTGGGCGCGACAACCAGAGCGGGTGATTTAAGCGCGCCACTTAGGGCACGTTTTGGAATCTCCGCGAAAATCGATTTTTACACCCAAGAAGAGATTGGCAGCATCATCAAACGCACCTCCCGTGTCCTAAAAATGCCAATCACCGAAGAAGCCGCCGATTTGCTTTCTTCCCGTTCTCGAGGGACGCCTCGTATCGCTAATAGAATCTATCGCCGCGTGCGTGATTTTGCCTCTTATGAAGGATTGGAAAAAATCGATAAAACCTTGTCTTTAGAAGCGATGACTGCCTTAAAGATCGATGACCTTGGGCTTGATGATGTCGACTTGAAATACCTCCGCACGATCATTGAGCGTTTTCATGGGGGGCCAGTCGGCTTGGAATCGATTGCCTCAGCCATCGGAGAAGAAGCGACCAATCTGGAAGATGTCTATGAGCCTTATTTGGTCATGATCGGGATGATCAATCGAACTCCGAGAGGACGTGAGGTCACCGAAAAAGCCAGAAAACACCTTGGGCTCCCGAATCAAGGATATTTGTTTTGAGGAAGTGAGAATTCGTTCTCGCTTTTTCTTTTTTCCGAAAATCAGCGGTTTTTCGCTTTTGTCGCTTGCCTATATGTGCGTGCGTGCGTAAAATAATTAACGCAATTGTCGGCACGTTTTTTGTGTCGGACATTCGGAGGAACTATATGTTACGTAAACTGGGTTACATCCTAACAAGCACTCTCCTGATGGTCGGATCGTTAGCCACGATGGGCAATGCGATTTCGATGATGGATACTGACGTTAGCTACGGAGATAGCAGGACGCTCTATTTCAAAATTTCTGACAAAGGCAGCACTTACAAAGGCGTTTTGCCAGAAAATTATATTCAGCAGACCGATGGTTATGGTGCCGTTGACGCCGTCGCCGAAGAGATGGAAAACCGTCTTGAAGCCTGGGATATCAACGCCGAAGTCCAAAAAGAGGGCTACGACACTGTCCGTGTCGTCGTTCGTACGGCCGGAAACGACAACACTGAATACAATTATCTCGAAGATTATCTTTCTTTCTCCGGACAAGATATCACCGTCGGCGCCGGCGCCCCGACGACAGATCTCCAAGCCGAAGCCCCTTCGGATACTTCTTATTTCCATCACAAGATGTTCGAAGGCAACAAAGCTTCCATTGAATATATCAACAACGTCCCAGTCGTTACGATTGAAGTCAATGAGAAGGGGGAGAACGGAAAATTCAACGAATTGATCAAATTCTGCTCAGACAACACCAAGTCAGCCGACGAAGAAGAAGGCAGCGAAGCTCAAAATTGCTATGTCGTCTTATGGAATCACTTCCAAGAGGGTGACAATTACATTGCCGCCACCAACACCTCGGCTGATGATTATGATCCTAACATGTCCAAACGTTTGATTTTCGGCGAAGCCCCGGCCAATGCCTGGTATGTCGATTCAACCAACGAAAACAACAATTACACCAAATTCCAAATCATCCCAAACAGCGAAGCCATCGCCAATGGGAATTATGATTCCTCAAAAGCTGGAGCTGCTTACAAAGCCGCGCTTTATTATTCCTCCATTTTGAATGCCGCCGAATATGATTATGACGTCACTTTCGATTATTCGACGACCGTGACCGCCTCCGTCGATTCTTTAATGGCAGCCAACGATTGGCATTTGCGAGTCAATATGAGCTCGACGATGATCGCCATTATCGTGAGTTTTGTCGTTTGTGGCCTTGTCCTAGCGTTGTTCTATCGCCTTGGCGCCTTAAGCATCATGAGCAACACGATTCTTTCTGCTGAGCTTGGCGTTTTGCTTTTTGGCTATTTCTCTGCCCAATTCGGGATTGGCGCCTTAGTCGGGTTCATCCTTGGCGCTTTGGTGACATCCTTTGGCGGCGCTTACTATTACAACAAACTGAAAGAAGAACTTTATAAAGGGAGATCGTTGAAGAAAGCAGAATCCGAAGCGGGCAAAAAGGCTTTATGGCCAACAGTCGACGCAGGAATCGTTGCCATCATCATCGGTCTTTGCATCTATGGATTTATTCCGGGAAGTGTCGGAAAATTAGGCCTTTCCTTGATTTGGACTGCCGCTTTTGGCACCATCCTCAATCTCACTGCCGGAAGATTCTTGGGCTGGATGTTGGCCAATGATTCTTCTAGCGAAAAACATCTTTCCAAGACTTATTTCGTCGATGAAAACAAAATTCCTGACCTTCTTCAGGAAGAAAAACAAACCTATTTCGGTGCCTATGCGGAAAAAGATTTCACCAAACACAAACGCATCTGGGGCATTCTCGGAGGCAGCTTGCTTTTGGCTTCCATCGTTGGACTTTCCGTTTTTGCAAACACCTCCCTTGGCATTCTCAACTATTCGGGCGCTTATGAAAATACGACCTCGGTTTCCGTCGAATATCGAATCGGCGTCGATTCTCAAGCCACCAAGACGATGGCAACCATTGATAATGTCCATGAATCCTTGCTCGATTTGGTCGAATATAACGGGAAAACTCTGGCAAAATACGTTGATGGCGATATCGTTTTGGAACAATCCACCGTCTCCATTAACGATGATACTGAAGTGAAAATGTACACCGTCTATCATTTCGATATCCCGCTTTCCCTTTATTTCGACTCGGAGAAAACCTATGATTTCACCATCAACGGCGTCTCTGAGAACACCTATCTTAATGTTGCATTGCAAAATGCCATTGACTTAAATGCCGATGCCAGCGCGATTACCGTTTCAGGTAATCGTGTCGTTTATCAAGCCGGAACCCCAGCCATGGGCACCATCTTCCTCGCCCTTGGCGTATCGAGTGCCATCTTGCTTGCTTATTATTGGCTCCGTTTCCGTTTGGCCCGCGCCTTGCCGGTGATTGTTGTTGCCTTAGGAAGCTCGGTAGTGGTCGCCGGTTTCTTCGCCTTGACCAGAATCGCCGTCACCCCAGTCGTAACCATTTCGATCCTTTCTGGATTGTTTGTTGGCGCGATTCTCTCCTTATTCTTGCTCAACAAAGAGAAAGAACTGATCAAAGACAGCCGTGAAAAAGACAAAAACGGGCTAGAATTCCGTAATCATCTCTTGCTTCAGGCTAATTCCCAAATCGCCGGCGACATCATCGTTTTCTCTTTGCTGACCATTGGTATGGCCTTGCCTTTCATTGGCATCGCCCCGACGATTGACAAAGTCATCTTCTTAGGCATCGCTTTGGCGGTTTTGCTTGCTTTAGTGATGGTTCTAACCATCGTTTCCGCCAGCGCCGTCCATCTCAGCCTTGGTGTGGCTTCATTAAGAAGATCCGTCCGCGATTCTTGGAACAACAGAACGCATGGCAAAAACGGCAAGAATGCCGTGCAAAAGAAGAAGAGCTCGGAGCCAGAAGAGGCAGTCTTCATTGGAATCAACGACTGATGGAAACTTTGCTCGAAAGAATTTGCAACCATTATCAAATCACGAAGGAGGAATATGAGAAAATTTCTCTTCCTCCTTCTTTTTCTAATCTCCCTCTCTTGGATGAAGACCCAATCGTCAAAAAGGCAATCGAGCGTCTCTCTTTGATGCGGGATGGGCATAAAAAAGTCCTTGTATATGGGGATTATGACACGGACGGAGTGATGTCAACTTCGATTTTGGTCCGTTCCTTTCGAGAATTTGGAATCGACGTCTCGGGATATTTGCCTTCGCGTTATCTCGATGGATATGGCCTAACCGCAGAAAATGTCAGAAAAATTGCCAAAAATGGCTATTCGATGATTTTCACTTGCGATAATGGAGTCACCGCTCACGAAGCGTTGCAAACTGCCAAAGAAGAAGGGATTGAAGTGATCATCCTTGACCATCATGAGTTCGATTCCCTTTCTCCCGAAACAGATCTTGTGATTCACCCCCTCACGACCCATTATGGGGAAGTGGCTATCTCCGCTGGCTATCTTTCATTCATCTTTTCTCATGCTTTGTTAGGGCGGTATGACGAATATTTGATGTGCCTTGGAGCCATTTCGACGATTTCCGACATGATGCCGTTCCGGGAATACAACCGCGAAATCGTCCGTTTGATGCTAGAGACGGTAAAGAAAAACCGTTATTTCGAGATCGTCGCCCTGACGGATAAAGAAAGCATCGATGAGACGACCTTCCAAATGGAAATCGTGCCTAAGATCAACTCGGTTGGACGGTTGGAAAAAGGGACGACAATCAACCGTCTGATTCATTATTTCGCCGATCCAATGAACCCCCAAAAAGAGAAAATCGCCGAATGGATCAACAAAGTGAACGAAAATCGCAAATCCATCACCAAAGAAGGCATCAATGGGTTGGATTTCAATCCTAATGACGCCGCGATCGTTGTTCTCACTTCCTTGCCGGAGGGGCTCAATGGGCTTTTAGCCAGCCGATTGCTCAGCCAATTCCAAAAGCCAATCGCCGTTTTCTCGCCAACCGAGAAAAACCCTGATGTTTTAGTCGCTTCCCTTCGTTCTCAGGAAGGATTCAATATCTTAGAAGCCTTAGAAGAGAGCAAAGTGAGATTGCTGACGAAGGGAGGGCACCCTTTTGCTGGCGGATGCTCCCTTCAAAAACAAGATTTCGAACAATTTAAGAAAGATTTCATTTTCTTGGCCTTGAAGCACAAATTAGCCCCCAAAAATACCGATGGAATCGAGATCTATCTTAATGAATGCAATATGAAAAGCTATCGCCTCCTGAAAACTTTCTCGCCGTTTGGATTAGAATGGGAGGCACCGAAATTCATCCTTCGCGGCTTGAATCCAACGACCTTCACTTACACCAGGGATGGGAAATATCTCTCCACCAAATTAAGCCCTGATACCCGACTTTTTTCCTTCTCTTTGAATGAAGATTCATTTGAGATGGATCAGAAAGTGGATTTGCTTTTGACGTTCAAATTAAACGAATTCAAGGGGAAAGTGACGTTGGATTTGATATCGGAGCGAGCGATCTGATTTTTTTCTCGCGTGCGGGCGTAATATAATGAAGAAGTAATTATCTATGGCTAATAAGAACAAGGAAGAAAACAAATTGGTCCCTAATGGCGGATACCCGATGCACACTTACGAGGATCTCCGTGAGCTTTTTTACGTCTATATCAAAGACCCAAAAAACAGGGAATTAGTCAAAGAAGCCTATGATTTGGCCGCTAAAAAACACGCCGGGGTTTTCCGTCGTTCGGGCGAAGCCTATATCCAGCACCCCATCGAAGTCGCCTATATTTTGGCTCAGCTTCAGGCAGGGCCAGAGACTCTGGCGGCAGGCTTGTTGCATGACACGGTCGAAGATACTGACCTCACCATTCCCGAAATCGAAGCCCAATTTGGCAAAGACGTGGCAATGATCGTCGATTCTTTGACAAAAATCCAAAGAATGAAACTCTCTCATCGCACAGAAGAGGATTTCGAAGCGGAAGACCATCGCAAGATTTTCCTTGGCATGGCAAAAGACATCCGCGTCATTTTAGTCAAATTGGCCGACCGTCTCCATAATTTAAGGACTCTTCAATCCTTAAAGCCAGAACGGCAAAAGGCCCTTTCCAAAGAAACGTTGGAAGTTTTCACTCCCATCGCCCACCGTCTTGGGATTTATAAGATGCAAAGCGAGATGGAAGATCTTGCTTTGAAATACTTAGAGCCAGAAAAATATCAGGCCATTCTTGATAAACTCAACGAAAGAGAAAGCAACCGTCACCAATCGTTAAATAACCTAAAGAAACGGATCGCCGACCTTGTCTTTGAACAAAATATCCCATTCCGTATGGAATCGCGCATCAAATCGATCTATTCGATTTACCGCAAAATGTATCTCAAACAATACAATTTCGATGAGATTTATGACGTTTTGGCCATTCGTATCATCACCCACACCGTGATGCAATGTTATGAGATTCTTGGTATCGTCCACGCGACCTTTAAGCCAATCCCAGGCCGTTTTAAAGATTATATCGCCATGCCAAAGCCGAATATGTATCAATCTTTGCATACTTCGATTGTCTCGGGGGATGGCAATATCTATGAAGTTCAAATCAGGACCGAAGAGATGGACTCGGTGGCGGAAGAAGGGGTTGCCGCCCATTGGAAATACAAAGAGGGCAGCAATTATAATGCCAAAGAAGAGCAAAAAGACATCGAAGATAAATTGCATTGGTTCCGCGATTTTGTCTCGATTTCCGAAGACGATAATGGCGACGCCAAAGACTATATGGCCGCTTTATCCAACGACATCTTCAACGCCAATGTCTATGTCTTCACCCCAATGGGCAAGGTCGTGGATCTCCCTAATGGGGCAACCACACTTGATTTCGCCTATAAAATCCACACCAAAGTCGGCGACTCGGCAGTCGGTGCCGTCGTCAACGGCCAAATGGTGCCGTTGAATACCGTTTTAAAAACGGGGGATGTCTGCGAAATTAAGACCTCCAAGAATTCTTCTGGGCCGAAAGAGGGCTGGCTGGAAATCGCCAAAACCTCCAGCGCGAAGGCCCACATCAAGAAATTCATCGCCAAAAACAATGAATTTTTGCGAGAAGAGACCATCCGCAAGGGCTATGAAAGCTGCTTAGAGGCCTTCAAAGGCCAAGACATTGGTCAAGGCGAGATGGAAAAAATGCTAGACGATAAGGTTTTGAGCCACTTTGGATACAATGACCTTGATGGCTTATATGAAGCCATTGCCAATCGTAATGTCACCCCATTCGCCATCATTGATTTCTTAGGCGTCAGAAAGAAAGAAAAAAGCGCCGTTATGCTCCGCCATCGGGACTCTAATGACAGCAAAAACCCAGTTTACGTCGATGGGATCGATAATGTGGCCATCAGTTTGGCGAAGTGCTGTTCACCCATTCCGGGCGATGATATCGTAGGATATGTCACGAAAGGCAAAGGCATCGCTGTCCATCGGATGAATTGCCCGAACGTGGCCAAGGTGATGAATCGCACGATCGACGTCCATTGGAATGACGATTTAGGGATTTCGACTTATCCGGTCGACATACAGGTTTATTCTACTGATCGTCCGAGCCTTTTGGCCGATATGCTAGCTGCCTTGGCGGCCAAAAACATCGCTGTCACCGATCTTAAAGTCCATTTGATTCAAGAAACGATGAACGATGTCATCGCGGCTACGATTTATGTCCCCGATGCTAGGACGTTGGAAGATGTCTTCGCCACCTTGAAAGGGGTTAAAGGCATTTATGATTGCAAGCGCATCATTCACTAGGAGGAAGAAGAAATGAATTTTCAACCAGTTAAAGGAACCCACGATCTCTTCGGCGAAGAGATGATTGGAATGCAATATGTCATCGACGTCTTGTCGGCGACAGCGGAATTATATGCCTACAAGCGCATATCGACGCCTGTATTGGAATACACGGAAGTTTTTTCCCGTGGCACTGGCGGGAGCAGCGATATCGTTCGCAAGGAAATGTACACTTTCAACGATAAAGGCGATCGTTCCGTCACGATGCGCCCAGAATTCACCGCTGGCGTCGTCCGCAGCGTCGTCTCTAATAAGATGTACGCCGAAGGAGGAGATCTCCCTTTGAAGCTCTATTATCATGGGCCAGCCTTCCGTTATGAAAGGCCGCAGCTTGGGCGTTATCGTCAATTCCATCAATTCGGAGTCGAGGAAATCGGCATCGATAGCCCTCGTGCTGATGCGGAATGCATTATCATGGCCATGCAATCGCTTTATATGCTGGGATTCAAGAATTTGCGCCTCAAAATCAATTCGATCGGAGATGAGGAATCTCGCAACAATTACCGCAACGCCTTAAAGGAATATTTCTCCGGGAAATTGGATGAAATGTGCGAAGATTGCCATGAAAGAATTAATCTCAATCCACTAAGAATCCTCGATTGCAAAGTCCCACACGACCAGGAGATCGCCAAAGGGGCGCCGAAAATCAAAGATTACCTATCGGAAGCCTCGGAATCTCGGTTCTATGAGACGTTGTCGATCATCAACGATCTAGGAATCGAATATGAATTGGACGATTCTCTCGTAAGAGGTCTTGATTATTATTCCGAGGTGGTCTTTGAAATCCACGCTTTGTCCGATGCGGGCGTTGATTACGGCGCTTTATGCGGCGGAGGTCACTATGGCGGATTGGTCAAGCAACTTGGGGGCCCAGATTTGGCGGGCGTTGGCTATGCAATGGGCGTCGAAAGGGTCTATAACGTAGCTAAAGACGATGGCTTGCTTTCCGAATTGGACACGGGAATCGACCTCTATGTGATCCCGGTAGGCGAAGAAGTCCTTGATGATGTCTTTAATATCACTGAGGAAATCCGTTCCTTAGGATTCTCTGTCGACAATCCTTTGGTTAGCGGAAAACTTGGCAGCGCCTTCAAAAAAGCCGAGAGAAGGGGGGCCAAATTCGCCTTGATTCTCGGAGAAGACGAATTGGAACGCGGAGTTGGGCAATTGAAAAACCTCAAAACCAAAGAACAAAAAGAAATCGATCTCAACGATCTTGAAAACGAGCTCGACGAGGCTATGAAGCCATTCGACGAGCAGGAACATCACCATCACGAAGAAAAGGAGTAATCAATTATGGAACGAACGAATTACAATGGCGAATTAAGAGTCTCAGACGCAGGAAAAAAAGTCACTTTGGTCGGTTGGGTTTCCAATCGCCGCAATTTAGGGTCTCTTTTATTCATCGATTTGCGTGACAACACCGGCATCGTCCAATTGATTGCCTTAGATCCAGAGAAAATCCCTGATGTCCGGAATGAATATGTCGTCCAAGTCAAAGGAAGCGTCCGTAAAAAGGAAGTCCCTAACCCGAAGATCCCGACTGGGGAAATCGAAGTGGTGATCGAAGATTTGAAAGTCATTAACAAAGCGGAAAATCCTCCCTTTATCATCGCCGACAAAACCGACGCCCTGGAAGATACTCGTTTAGAATACCGTTATCTTGATTTAAGGCGTCCTTGCATGTTAAAGAACCTCCGCACCAGAGCGAAAATCGTCAAAATCACTCACGAATATCTCGATGCGAATCGTTTTCTGGAAGTGGAGACGCCAATCTTAGATTTGGCCACCCCAGAAGGGGCAAGAGATTATCTCGTTCCTTCCCGACTTCACCATGGCTCTTTCTATGCCTTGCCTCAATCCCCTCAACTTTTCAAACAGCTGTTGATGATTGGCGGCATCGAGCGTTATTATCAAATCGCCAAGTGTTTCCGCGATGAGGACCTCCGTGCCGACAGACAGCCGGAATTCACTCAAATCGACGTGGAAACCTCTTTCATGGACCAAGACCAGGTCCTTACCCTTTGCGAAGGGATGCTCCAACGTTATTTCAAAGAAATCGCTGGCGTGGATATCTCTCTTCCTTTAAGAAGAATGAATTTCTGGGATGCGATGGACCTTTATGGGTCGGATAAACCAGACACCCGTTATGGCCTTTTGCTTCAGGATTTAAGCGAAATCATGAAACAGAGCGATTTCGCCGGCTTTGCCGATGCTAAATATGTCAAAGGCATCGTCGTTCCAAGGAAAGGGAAAGAAACCAGCCGCAAGAAAGTGGACCTTCTTTCCTCCGAAGCTAGAAAATTCCGCTTAAAAGGCGTTTTAACACTGAAATTCGAAAATGGAAAACTCGATGGTTCCTTCGTTAAGTTCCTCTCCCAAGAGTTGCAGGAGAAACTTATCGAACAATTGAAACTAAAAGAAGATGATTTGCTCGTCTTTGCCTCCAGCAATGACCGAAGAGACATCGACTTTGGCTTGGGGGCGTTACGCACTCTGTTTGCCAAAGAAATGGGACTGATTCAACCTGGGACTTACGATTTGCTCTGGGTTGTCAATTTCCCGATGTTCGATCGAATTGAGGGAACAGACCAATATTCTGCCGAACATCATCCATTCACTAGACCTCGCGATGAAGATTTGCCCTTGCTTGACACAGACCCAGAAAAAGTCCTGGCATACGCTTATGATATCGTCATCAATGGCTATGAAGCCGGCGGTGGAACCCTGAGAATTTACGACCACGACACCCAATGGAAGATTTTCCGACTTCTTGGTTTGTCGGAAGAAGACGTCGAACGCAAATTCGGCTGGTTCTTAAGAGCCTTCCGATATGGCGTTCCGCCACACGCAGGATTTGCCTTAGGCTTAGACCGTCTTTGCATGATTCTTTGTGGGACGGAGAATATTCGCGACGTCAGCGCCTTCCCGAAGAATTTGCAAGCCGTCGATCCAATGTCAAAAGCTCCATCTTCCGTGGCAGACGAAGCTCTTGACGCCGTTGGTATCGAAATCAAGAAAGAGTAGTGTCTATTATCTACGATAATAGGATAAACTATATATAAACTAAATAACTACTAATTTAAAGGAGATGACTTATGAATTCCAAAATCGATCAATTAGCCGTCAGCGCCATCCGATGCCTTCTTTTGGATGAGATCACCAAGGCTAACAGCGGCCATCCAGGAATGGCGCTCGATATCGCTCCGGCGATGTATGCTTTATTCAAATATCATCTTGTTGCCGATCCAAAGAACCCAAAATGGATCAATCGCGACCGTTTCATCCTTTCTAGCGGCCATAACAGCGCTCTCCTCTACGCCATGCTTCATGTTGCCGGCTATGACGTAACCATCGATGATTTGAAACAATTCAGACAACTCAATTCCCGGACCCCAGGCCACCCAGAAGTCGGCTTGACCGCAGGGGTGGATGCGACAGCGGGCCCTCTTGGGCAAGGCATTGGCCAAGCTGTCGGCATGGCCATGGCGGAAGAAAAAATCCGCGCCTCTTATCCAGAAGGCGAACGCTTGATGAACCATTACACGTACTGCCTTTGTGGCGATGGTTGTTTAGAAGAGGGCATTTCCCAAGAAGCCATTTCCTTGGCGGGTCATCTGAAACTCAATAAGCTGATCCTCATTTATGACGAAAACACCTCGACTTTGGATGGACCGACTTCCAATTCGATGACAGAGGATGAGAAAAAGCGTTTCGAGGCGGCGGAATGGAATGTTTTGGAAGTGGAAGATGGAAACGATATAGAAGCCATCAACCTCGCTTTAAGCGCAGCCAAGAAATCCTCGAAACCGACGATGATTCTTGTCCATACGGTGATTGGCTATGGCAGCCAGAATGCCGGATCTCACAAGACCCATGGCTCTCCGTTAAAAGCCGATGATGTGAAAGCGACAAAAGCCGCCTTCGGCTATTCTTATCCGGAATTCAGCGTCCCGGAAGAAGTCTATCAAGAACTTAGAGACAGCTTTGTTGCCCGTGGCGAAAACGCTTTTAAGGCCTATAAAAAAGAGATTCTCGCTTATGCCGAAGATCATCTCCAAGCCTTCCAAGATTTCAACAACGCCTTCGCCAGAAACATCGATGGTTACGATTTGATTTCTCCAGAACTCAAAGAAAGCGAAGCCACTCGCAACGCCTCGGAGCGTTTCTTACATCGCCTTGTTGAGGCTGTTCCGTTCACTTTCGGGGGCAGCGCTGACGTGGCCTCCTCGGTAAAAACTGCCATTCCTGGCGATCCAGGGTTCTCTTTCGAACATCGCGATGCCAAAAACATCAACTTCGGAATCCGCGAATTTGCCATGGCCGCCATTCAAAATGGCATTCTCCTGCATGGTGGATTAATCCCTTATATCGGCAGTTTCTTAGTTTTCGCCGACTATTTTAAAAACGCCATCCGCATGGCTTGCTTAGAACAAGTGCCTGCCATCTATTTGCTTTCTCACGATAGCATCGCCGTTGGGGAAGATGGCCCGACGCATGAGCCAATCGAGCAATTGGCGATGTTACGCACCATCCCGGGTATGGACGTCATTCGTCCAGCGGATGATCGCGAGATGTTCGGTGCTTGGAAACTGGCCCTGGCAAGCAAAGATCATCCAACCGCTTTGATTTTGACCCGACAGAATCTTCCTTTGGAAGAAGGATCTAGCGAAGAAGCCGTTGCCCAAGGCGGTTATGTGATTTCTAAGGCCAAAACGCAAGCAGAATGGCAAATCATCGCTTCTGGCAGTGAGGTTTCTTTAGCCATCGCCGTTCAAAAAGACTTATCCGAAAAAGGGATTTCCATCGAAGTCGTCTCCATGCCTTCGACGAATCGTTTCGACCGTTTGAACAAAGAAGAGAAGCAAAAGGTTCTCTCTTTGCCTCGCTCAAAGCGAATTGCCATCGAAATGGCTGCGGGGGACACTTGGTATAAATATGCCGACCATGTCATCTCTCTCGACGAATATGGTCGAAGCGGCCCAGCTGATGCGGTCATGGCCTATTTCGGATTCACCCCAGAAGAAGTGGCCAAGAAAGTTGAAGCGATTGTCAAGGGCGAGTAAAATATTCCCATGAGCCGCGATTATTACTATTTGAACAATTATAGCAATTACGGAATTGTGGGCATTTCGCGCAAATCTTTTACGAGGATTGCCGAACTTGCCACCAATCATGTGGCTGGGGCTACCGTCAGAAGAAAAGGGAAGAAAGCCATTTCTCTTTTTCAGATGGCCAATCCGGTTCAAGTCGCTTTCCGCAAGGACGGAAAAGTAGATATCTCCGTGGATGTCACCATCAAAAAAGGGGTCTCGGTCACGGAAGTGTGCGCCGACATCCAAAATAGCGTCGCCGATTCCATCATGATGATGTGTGAAACAGTTCCTTTCACCGTTCAAGTCAAAGTTTCCGCCATCGGCTGACAAAACCCTAACACCTTAAAACGAAACGCCCTCGAATCCGAAGATTGGAATCGGGGGCGCTTTAATGTGTTTGAATTGAAAAGCAAAGAAGAAGTTGGTTCAATTCTTCTTTTTCTTTTTGATCACGAAAGTTGTGACAAAGAGACCGGTGACGACGATCGCCGCGCCGATAAAGACCGCCTGAGAAACATCAAAGCTTCGTTCGAAGAAGCGGTCCATCGTCGAAAAAGAATAATGATCTTGCCTGGTTCCAGCTTCGATTCTGCCGATAAAATCGGAGAATGTCGAAGTTCCGTATTTCGAAATGATGTAGTCATATCGTTCCATGGCCGCCCCAACGCTATCCCCATCGGTGGAACCATAGGTATAAGTTTTATTGATCAATGTGGCTTGGGCGAAATCGCTTAAAGAATGAAAAGCGCTGGCTTGGGAATTCCAAATTTCATCGGTGATATTATTAGCGTTTCCCAAAGGATCGCATATCGCCGTCGCATTGAAAAAACCGTTAACGAAATGTTTGATGAAAAACTCGTAACTAGTGCCTAAATGTATCGCATGATGTTTGGCTTTGGTTACTTTGTCGCACGATTTTGGCCATATTCTGTGCCAATCAGAGAACGCTTGGCTCCAAGGAAAACGGGACAGGCGTGGCTTTTCTCCTGTTTTTCCGTTTTTCCTGCAGTTTACACTCGTAATGCGCACACTTTTGGGGTAAACTTTTTGCGTTCCCAATCTTAAAGGGACGTTGATCTTTTATTAGGAATTTGCAACCATGAAACGGAAAGAAGCAGAAGAAAAAACCATATTCGTCATTTACGACGTGATTCTCTACACGGAGATGGGGAAGGTCGTTGACCTTGAAAGCATGATTTCCGGGATTTGCGGTGCCCCTTATGAAAAGGTTGACCCCTTCATCAAGAGAATGACCATTGCCGCGCTTAAGCACATGCAAGAGATCATTCCTGTCTATGAAAAGCACATGAGAGGCTGGGTTTGGTCTCGCTTAGATCACCTTGAACAGGCTTTGTTGCTTTTCTCTTATTGCCATTATTTCTACGGAATCGAAGACACCGATAGGAAAATCGTCATCAATGTCGCCGTCGAATTCGCCAAAGAATATCTCGACGCCAAAGCCAAAGGCTTCGTTAACGCGATTTTGGACAAGGTGCTGGTGAAAAATGCCTGAAAGACAAAATCTTCCTTATCTTACCGTCACCACGGTCAACACGTTGATCAAATATAAATTGGAAGGGGATTCCGATTTGCGCGATCTTACCGTCAAAGGCGAGATTTCCAATTGGAAACGATACCGAAGCGGAGTATTTTTCGATTTGGTCGACGGGAAAGGGAGCGTCCTTTCTTGCACGATTTGGTCTGATTCTTTGCTTTATTTAACCTTCGAACCGAAAGATGGAGATGAAGTGATTGCTTATGGCAACATCTCTGTCTATGCCCCAAGAGGGCGTTATAGCCTTCAAGTCCGAAACCTTCAGCTTTTCGGACAAGGCGCCGCGTTATTAGCGTTAGAAGCCCTGAAAAAGAAACTTGCTGCCGAAGGGCTATTTGACCCATCACGCAAAAGGGCGATTCCAAGATTCCCAAAGGCCATTGGAATTATCGTGGGGCGCGACAGTGCGGCAGAAGCCGATCTATTAAGAAACATCAAAAGACGCTGGCCTCTGGCAGATATCTATGACTTTCCAGCGCAGGTTCAAGGCGCAGATGCCCCCAAAAGCGTCATAAAGGCCATTTTGAAGGCCCAAACATATCCGATCGACACTTTGATCGTCGCTCGTGGCGGAGGCTCAAACGAAGACCTTTCTGCCTTTAATGACGAACAATTGGTCCGCACGTTGGCCGCTTGCAAAATCCCAACGATCTCTGCCGTAGGGCATGAGATCGATATAACATTGATTGATTACGTTTCAGATTTAAGGGTCTCTACCCCAACAGGAGCGGCAGAAGCGGCGACCCCCGATCAAGAAGAAATCCGCGAACAATTGTTGAATTGCGAAGATCAATTAAAGAGCAAAATCAAGACAAAGCTGAGCAATTATCGGGATAAATTGAAATCGATATCCAGTCGTCCTTTCTTCCAAAATCCAGGTTCAATGTATCAAAGAACGAGCGCCGACGTTACTCATCTTAAAGAAAGCCTTGAGTTGGCGATGCGCCATCGATTGGAATTGAAAATCAAACGAATCGAATCCTTAGAGGCCCGCCTTAAGTCGATTAATCCAGAAAACGTCATCAAACGAGGCTATTCATTGACCATGGATGAATCAGGAATGGCGATAACATCGGCTAAAAACGTAAAGCCGGGACAAACCCTAAAAACCAAATTAAAAGATGGTATAATCGTTTCGAAAGTTACAGAGGGGGAATGACGATGGAAAAGAAACAAGAACCAGCATTCGAAGAAAAACTGAATCGCCTGAACGAAATCGTTGAACGCGTGGAAAATTCAACGCTTCCTTTGGAAGAATCTCTGAAACTTTATGAAGAAGGAATGGCTTTGGTCAAAGATTTACAGGCAACTTTGGACGAAGCTGAGAAGAAAATCGAAGAACATAAGATACCATCGGATAAATAATTGTTTGTAGTGGTTGTATTTTAGTAGTTATTTAGTTCTTTTTATGACTAAGGAAATTGAACATATCGACATCAAAAAGATCAAAGATCCAAGTGTGGTTAAAAAACTTGGATACCCATCTTTAAATTTGCTATGCGAAGACATCCGTAAGGAAATCATCAAAGAAACTTCACAATTCGGCGGCCATCTGGCAAGCAATCTTGGGGTTGTTGAACTGACGGTTGCTTTATACCGTTTCTTTGATTTTCCCAATGATAAATTGATTTTTGACGTCGGACACCAATGCTACGCCCACAAAATCCTTACCGGAAGGAACCTTGAAAAGCTCAATTGTGCCGATGGCATCTCCGGTTTTATTAAACGTTCGGAATCAGAATACGATTGTTTCGAAGCCGGGCATAGCTCGACCTCCCTTTCGGCTGCGCAAGCTTTTGCCATCGCCAGGGATTTGAAAGGCGAAAAGCACAATGTCATTGCCTTAATCGGCGATGCTGCAATTGCCAACGGTCTTTCTTTTGAGGCCCTCAACAATATCGGCACTCGGAAAAACAAAATCATCATTATTCTCAACGACAACGATATGTCGATTGGAAGGCCAGTGGGCAGTTTGGGCGATTTTTTCCGCAAAATCTCGACCGCAAGGGGCTATAACCGATTCAAATCTTCTTATCGCCGTGTCATGTACCGAACGGCAATCGGCAGGGGAATCTATTCTTTTTCATCCTTCCTGAAACGGAAAACGAAGCAAATCTTGGTTCCGACCACGATGTTTGACAATATGGGTTTTACTTATGTTGGACCTGTCGATGGTCACAATATCAAAGCGTTGGAGAAAGCTTTTAAACGAGCGGAAAACGCCACAAAATCTGTTGTCATCCATGTCTACACCAATAAAGGAAAAGGCTATGGTCCTGCCGAAAAAGACGAAAACGGCTATTGGCATTCGGTCACGCCTTTTGATGTGAAAAGCGGTGGACCTCTCCATCTTCACCCAGGCGAGATCTCCTGGTCCCATTTTATGGGCGATCAAACTTACGAAGCTTTAAAAACTCACGATGACGCCTTATTAATTTGTCCTGCGATGATGAAAGGCAGCCATTTGGAGAACTGTTTTGCCGATTTCCGGGAACGTTGCTTTGACGTTGGCATCGCCGAAGAGCATGCAGCGACCTTCGCTGGGGCGTTGTCCTTGACAGGATACCATCCGATTCTTTGTATCTATTCTACTTTTTTACAACGCGCCTATGACGAAATCAGCCACGATTGCGCCAGAATCAATGCCGACATGACTTTGTTGATCGAAAGAGCGGGTCTTTGTGGCAAATACGGCGAAACCCATATGGGCATCTACGATGAAGCTTTCCTTAAAAGCATTCCAAACGTGATTGTCACGATGCCATCGACATTTGAAGAAGCTCAAGGATTGATGAATCTTTCGTTAGAAAAAGGACATGGCGTCTTCGCCATCCGTTATCCTCATTCCCTCAACACGGTCAAAGAAAACATCGCCCCCGAAAGCATTCATTTCCTGAAATGGAAATTTCTTGGCGAAATCAAAGAAAACCGTCCGGCAATCATTGCCGTTGGGCCACATGGGCACGAGCTTTTCGAGCTCTTGCAAAAAGCGGGATTCGACGGAACTTTGATTAACCCTTTGTTTTTGAATCCAATCGACGAAGAATCCGTGAAGAAAATTCTTCCTGCCAGTGAGGTAATCATTTACGACGCTTATGGGACGGAAAATGGATTTGCGGAATCGGTAGAAAAATACTTATTAGAGAATCAATTCGGTAAGCCGATAAAAGTTTTTGCCTTGCCGAATTCTTTCATCCAACACGATTCCGTGAAAAATCAAGAGATTCTTTGTGGCGTTTCGGTAAATCAGGTTTTCGATTTCATCGAGAAAATATAATCATTTTGTTAACATTTTTATCTTCATATCCGATACAATGTTTTTGCTATGAGCAAAGTCATAATGCACATCGATTTGAATGCCTTTTTTGCCACCGCCGAGGAGCTTCGCCATCCTGAATTAGTCGGCAAGCCTATCGTCGTTGGCGGATATGGCCCCAGAGGCGTCGTTTCGACAGCCTCTTATGCGGCAAGGAAATATGGCATCCATTCTGCCATGCCTGGGGCACAGGCAAAGAGGCTTTGTCCAGAAGCGGTGTTCCTTGAACCAGACTTCGGATATTATTCTATGCTGTCTCGTTCCTTTTTCTCTTATTTGAAACGTTATTCTTTGATCATCGAAGAGGCTTCGATTGATGAAGGATATGTCGATATGACGGAAGCTACCAAAGGCGTGAAGGATGCCCATCAATATTTCCAGGGCATCATGATGGGTCTTTTAAAGGAAATCGGCCTAAAATGCTCCATTGGGGTAGCCCCGACCAAATTTCTTGCAAAAATGGCAAGCGATATGAAAAAGCCTTTAGGCATCACTTTCTTATATCGAAAAAACCTGTCACAAACGCTTTATCCTCTGCCAATCGACGCTTTTTTTGGGATCGGCAAGAAAACGGCCGAGAGGATGAAGGAAATCGGCATCAAAACGATTGGCGATTTCAAACGAGCGACTGACGTCGACGACCCCAGAATTCTTTCGATGCTCGGAAAATCCTATTCCACCCTTAAGAAAGAAGTGAACGGCACGAGTTCTGATATCGTCGATCCAACCGTTTATGATGCGAAATCGTTAGGACATAGCGAGACTTTCCCTTTTGACACCAACGAGGAAGATACCATTAAAGCCAAAATCACCGAGCTTGCCATAGAGGCGACCGGAGGGATTCGCCGAGACCATAAAAAAGGGAAGACCATCACGTTGGTCATCAAAGATAGCGACTTCAAATCCCATAGCAAATCTTTGACTCTTTCAGAGGCGACCGATTCCTCGGAAATGGTCACACAGACGGCGATCCGCCTTTATGAATCTAATTTCCTAGGGATGATGATCCGCTTGGTCGGGGTAACTATCTCTAATTTACTTGATCCTCATGAGGAAACCGTGCAGATGAGCCTTTGGAATTACGAAAATTACGAAGAGATGGACAAAACCAAGCTTTTGGTCAACGAATTGAACCGAAAATTAGATAAACCAGCCCTTAAACTGGCCAGCGAGGTGAAGAAAAATGGAGATCGATGAAGCATTCGCCTCTTTCGTGCAGTATTTAGAAGTCGAACACATGGCCAGTCAGGCGACCATCAGCAATTACACGGAAGATTTCAAAATCTTTATAAAAACGTTCCCAGAGGTGAAAGATACCGCTGATCTCAACGTTAATATGTTGCCTTCTTTCATTAAGAAACAGGATGATTTGGCCCGCGCCACGGCCACGATCCTTCGCCGTTATAGTTTTGTGAAAAACTTTTTTGAGTTTTTGGTAAGCGAAAACCTTTTACAAGAGGATGTGCCTTCGTTTGACAAGCCAAAGCCTGACAAGAAGCTTCCCATCGTCTTGAGTTTAGAGGAAGTCGATGCCTTATTCGAGGCCCCAGATATCTCTAAAGACAATGGAATGCGGGATCGTGCGATGCTGGAAGTGATGTATGCGACGGGGCTACGCGTTTCTGAATTGATCGAATTAAAATTCGGGAATGTGAATTTCCAAGACGGGCTAATCACCGTTTATGGGAAAGGCAACAAGCAGAGGACCGTCCCAGTGTCTCCGTTTGCGTTAGATTATCTTCGAAAATATGTCCAAGGTCCGAGAACAAGGAATCCGGGAAAAGGTACCGTCTATCTGTTTTTAAATCGCGATGGAAAGAAGATTTCCCGTAATTATTTCTTCGTCCAAGTGAAAAAATACGCCGAAAAAGCCGGTATCAATTCTTTCGTATCCCCCCATACCTTAAGGCATTGTTTTGCGACCCATCTGTTGGAAAACAGTGCTTCTTTAAGAACGGTCCAGGAGATGCTCGGGCATAGTAAAATCGCGACCACGCAGATCTATACCGAAGTTTCAACGAAGCGCATCATGTCCGCATATGATTTGTACGCGTCGCGAAAATGAACTATAATCTCGTGATAATTATATCTAGGAGGCCTTACTATGAGATATAAGCGTATCTTCTTGATTGTCGCAGACAGCGCCGGGATTGGCGAGGAACCTGATGCGGCAAAATGGGGAGACGAAGGAACGAACACCTGGGTTCACGCCGCTCAATCTGTCGGCGGAATTCATGTTCCTTATATGGAAAGTATGGGTGTTGGCGAACTCGCTGACATTCCCGGTGTTAAATCGGTAAAATCACACCGAAATAGTTTCGTCACCCGTTGCCGCGAAGAATCCAACGGCAAAGATACGATGACCGGGCATTGGGAGATGATGGGCATTTTGACAACCCAACCGTTCCAGACTTTCACCGAAACGGGGTTCCCGCAGGAATTAATCGACGAACTCGAGAAAAGAACCGGGCATAAGATCATCGGAAATTATTCTTCCAGCGGAACCGAGATTCTCAAAGTCCTCGGCGAGCAGCAAATGAAAGAGAATTCTTTGATTGTCTATACTTCAGCCGACTCCGTCTTGCAAATCGCCGCCCATGAAGAAGTGACAGGGCTCGAAGAATTGTATCGTTGTTGCGAAATCGCCCGCGAGCTTTGCTTAAGACCAGAATGGAGAGTTGGCCGCATTATTGCTAGACCATTCGTGGGAACCAACAAAGACAATTTCAAACGCACGCCGAATCGTCACGATTACGCTTTGCAACCCCCAAGAAAAACCCATATGGATGTGCTGAAAGATCATGGTTTTATGACCAGTTGCGTCGGAAAGATATCAGATATCTTCAATATGGCTGGCGTTACCAAAACCGTTCATACCGTAAGCGATATGGATGGTATGGACAAGACGATTGAACAAGTCAAAAACGACGATTGGACAGGGCTTTGCTTTGTCAACCTCGTTCAATTCGATTCTGAATTCGGCCATCGTAGAAACGCTCCAGGATACGCCAGACAATTGGAACTTCTTGACGTTCGTGTCGGCGAAATGATGAAAGCAATGAGACCGGATGACCTCTTAATGATTACCGCAGACCACGGAAACGATCCGACATTCCGCGGGACCGACCATACCAGAGAAAAGGTTCCGTTGCTAATTTGGTCTCCAAGCATCACCGATGGCCGGTATCTTGAAGAAAGATCCAGTTTCTCTGACATGGGAGCGACCATCTTAAAGAACTTCGGGCTAGAAAATCCATCCGATTTGATTGGCACGCCGATAGAAGAAATCCTTAAATAATTCTCAGCGATTCAAAATCACGAAAGTTACCGATTAGTTTCGGTAACTTTTTACTTATAACTAAAGAAAACTATTTTCTTAGGGAAAAGAAGTATAGCGCTTCAAAGTTTATAAACAAGCGAAATAATATCATAGAGAATAGTCTATAGAATGACTGATTATTAATTTTAAATTCGTTAGCGATTCAAAACCCTATATTTCCTATTGTTTGACTGAATAAAAGGTCAATCAGGGCGGTTTTTTAAATAGATTAAAAGATAATAAGTTTAAATATATTTTAGTCAATTAATTTTAGAAATTAAGGGTTTTAGGCAAAAACAAAGCATCTTTATTAGTAACAAAAAATACAAACACATAATCATTGATCAAATTTCCAATTAACCTTTTAAATAGTTAATAATTAGTAGTTTACAAAGTATGTTGATAACTTTGTGAAAAACTCTAATACTGAGTGAACAATAATTATAATCAATTTTATATATAGAGCCTTTTTAGCGTTTTTTACTTCTTTTTATTAACATAACGGACATTATGCGAAGTCTTTATAATTTAAAGCGATACACCTTTTGTAAAGAATAAAAACAACTTAAATACTTTCAATAGTTGAGCCTTTCAGAAAAAACCTCTACCCTGAACCGTTTAAGGTTTCTTGGGTTAGAATGTATTCTCCATATTAAATGATTAATATTTAAGTCATTTTAAAGGACGTTTTATCAAATGATTCTTCTTTTAAAATAAAGAAAGGTTTTAGCCCCCTACTTCCCAATTCCGCCTTTAAACGAAAGGAAATAAAAGAAAACGGCCAATAAATTGACCGTAAATAAATTTATTTTTATCTGATGGTTTCTAATTGAAACAGTTTTCTTTTTTCTTCAGTGAGGACGTGAATCACCACGCCGCCAGCATCAACGACAATCCAGCCGCTTTCCGGTGTCCCTTCTTTCTTGATGCTTATCCCTTCTTCCCTAAACAGGAAATCTTCCAAAGATTGGGCAACCGCTTCTAAGGAACGAGAGTTAATTGCCGTTCCGATCAGGTAATAATCGGAAAAAGGAGTCCGATCTTTAACATCGAGGACTACGACATCTTCTACTTTCTTTTCGTCTAAGATAGTCTGAATTTGAGAAATGAGCTTAGGGTATTTCATTTCTTCTCCCCTTTATTCAGATATTGCTGATAGCATTCTTGGCTTAATGGATTGGAATCTACCCCGCCAGTTTTGCCATCGAGGAAATCGGCATTCGCGCGAATGACCGCCAGGAACCCAGCATAATAATTCTCGTTGCAGTCTTTGATTAGATTTGCGGAATCATATCCTCTGGTCGGCTCAATCTTGTCGGCAGAAAAAATGATTTTTGCCAAAACGGACATATGGGCCTTCCCGGTGCAATGATAACGGATGGCATCCAAAATCGAGAGGTCTTTCACGCCGAATTCGTGTTCCGCAAGATAAGATCCGGTGAATTGGTGATGACAGAATTTAGGATAAGAAAGGAATTCAGGGAAATTCTCTTTCATGATGGAATTAGATTCCTCTTCCCCCAACTCTTTGCCGATATCATGCAAAATCCCGGCGATGTAAGCTCGTTCAGGATCATTAACCTTATTTTTGCGCGCGATCGCGTACGCGGTATGGGCGACAGAAAGAGAGTGACGCAGACGCTTGCTCCCTAAATAAGAATGCAATCGTTTCATGAAATAAAGGTCGTGCGTTTCAATATAATTAAGGACTTTGGAAGGAATATCAATGGATTTAAGTTCCCGAATGGCGCTGGAAGAAACAGACCCTGAGCCATCGAAGTCCAAAGAGATCATCCGATACTTTTTCAGTATATTTTTATCGATTTCTATGTCGGGACGATTCACATAAAGAATCCGAGCCAAAGAGGCAATCGCATCAGCTTGATGCCAATGATCAAATTTGTTGACCTCGTCCGCACCGATAAGCAAAAATAATTCGCGATTTGGGAATTTTTTCACGAAATATCTGACCGTATCGATGGAATAGGTCGTCTCGTCGGGTCGTTTAAGTTCACATTCATCGATGGAAAAAGAAGCCGAACCGTCTTCTTGTAAAGCTAATTTCAACATTTTGAGACGATCTTCCGTGGTCGCCTCGGGGCTTTTCCAACGTGGCATTTTGGCGGGCACGAAAACGACATCGGCATTTAGCCTTAAAGCAGCCTCGCGGGCGATTCTTAAATGCCCTCGATGAATTGGGTCGAACGTGCCTCCGAAAATGACTAAACGTTCCATATTCAGATTAAATTCCTCGGATGCTTTTTGCTCGGTCGGTAAAGGATGATGATTCTTCCAATGATGTCAACTAAGAAAGAATCGGTTCCGAGTACGATTTGCTCGGATATGGCATGAATGTCCTCATTGGAATTTTGAAGGACTTTGACCTTGATCAATTCATGCGCTTCTAAGGAATTGGCGATGGCCGAAAGGATATTCTCGTCCACTTCCCCTTTTCCTAAGGTCACTTGAGGTTTGAGGTGATTGGCCATGCTTTTTAAAACGGCCCTGTTTTTTGGTGTCAACATAATCAACGATGTCCTTTCGCTTTGCCTGAATAAACGCCGATTCCCTTCGGGACGTAGATTCTAATTTTGGTCTCGCCTTCATTTTTGAAACTCAGCCAGCCTAACCCGGCGATGGAAATCTCTCGACGCCCAATTTCGGTGACGTTGATATCGAAAACGTCATAATCCATGATCGAATGAATAAAGGAGGCGTGCGGCTTTAAGGCTTTTTTCTCGTGATATTTCATAAACAAGGCGTCCATATCCTTTTTCATGGAAACTGTCTTAAGTTGCACTTTTTCCGGAAAATGGGAACTAAAGGAGAATCCCCCTTGCCCCAGAAGATAATCGATTCTCGCCAAGGTTGAGATAAATAGGGATCCCCCTTTGGAAAGAGAACCTTTTTTGTTTGAGAATGGTTGGTCGGTGAACAAGACTTTCTGAAGGGCGACGTCTTCCCTATAACGGGCGAAGGAATTTGAAAGCTCGCTCCGAGGCGTGTCGAAGATATAGCTCGAACTGTCCAATGGAATTTTAAGAACATTGAGGTTCGTTCCATAATATTGGCTCACTCCCACGGCATGATTGGAAGGATTCCTATAGGTGTTCAAAAAAGCCTGGAGAAACAAGGATTTTCCCGCTCCCGCAGCTCCAATAATATAAACATCATGGCCTTGACGGCGGCGTTGGATTTCTTCGGCAATCGGGGTGATGTCGGAAGAGGAAAGCAACGAAGTCAAAAACACATCTTCTGGCTTTATTTCTATTCCATATTCTTGAAACACATAAACGATATATTGTTTCAAATCCTCATCTCTGTAAGAAGGCATCAAATCGCGTTTATTGCCGATGACAATCATTTTAAGCCCATTGATCAATTCGCTGACCGCAGGGTCAAAAGAGCATTCGAAAGAAGTTAAGTCAACAACGTTGACCATCATCGCATCGGAGGCCCTCGCGTCTTTTAACATCGTCAAAAAATCTTTGGAGGCCTTCGCTCCGGCTGGATAGCGATTATAACGTTGCTTTTGGTAGCAAGCGTCACAAAGCAAGACCTCTTTTTCCGTATGTTCACGGACGACGGAAACATCAATGTATCCTCCTTTCGAAGGATCCTCGGTTTGAAGGACGGCGCCGCAGTGATAACAACGACGCAAACTTTCGATTGTGCTCATAAAATCTCCTTCCACATCGAACGGTACGGCTCTTGGTAGAGTTTCTTTGTCTTCCCTTTAGCGAGAAAACGGTTGATTTTAGTCCAAATCGGGTCGATTTTCGTCAAAGGGTGGGTGAGGATGACGCGGATTCCTGCCCCATTCCCAGCAAAGGTATCCGTCATGATTTGATCGCCGATCAAGGCGGTTTCCGCGGGATTGAAATGCTCTTTCTGAAGGAGTTTTTTCAATGGTCCCGAGAATGGCTTTTTAAGATTGCAATAGGCCGGGATGCCTAAATCTTTGGCAAATTCCTTGACACGGTTGTTGGTGTTATTAGAGGCAATTGCCACGAAGATTCCTGCTTTTTTGAGAGAATCTATCAACTGAAACGTTCTTTTGGACGGGGCTTTTTCTTTGTAACTGGCCAAAGTGTTGTCCAAATCGAAGAGGACGACTTTGATCTTGTTTTCCTCCAAGAAGGACAATGGGATGTCATACGCCGATTTGGCTATGGCAAAGGGAACGGCCTTTTTATTCATCATCGTTTAAATCGTCAAACAAGGAAATCTGTTCGAAGTTTCCGCTGGATTCAATGATCTTATCCTCGGTTGGCTCAGGTTTTGGCTCTTCTTTGATGGGTGGCTCAAATGAGGGAATCGTCTCGTCAAGCAACGGCGACTCCTCAATCGAGATTCGAGCGATCCTGGCTTTGGCTGGGAAAGAGTCTGGGCGTTTCACATATTTTTCCATCGGCGTTAAGAAGAAATCGTCGAAAACAATGTCGGTGCGGGTAGAATCTTGCAAGATGGCATCGAGACTATATGGAGCGTTCTTGTCACCGACTTTGTCTAGATAAATCAGAACGTGTGGCTCTTTTTTGAACATGTCATATAAGTTAAAAACTTTATCCAAGCGATGCGACAGCGGGATTTTGTTCATGTCGAAGATTCTTGTACACCCACGATCGGTAACCATCAAGATTTTGCCGAGTTTCTCGTTTTCGGCAAAACCCAACAGCCCCGCCAACTCCTTGCCGTGGAAAGAACCGGCCTTGAGGCCGGAGGTTCTTGGATTAGAAAGCAAGATCTCATTTTCGTTATAGAAGATCGCTTTGCCTTCCTTAGAAGCGACGAAGATGTTGGAATTTCCGGAGGTATAGATCACAGAAATCAGCTCATCGCCTTTGCTCAAGCGAATGGCGCCGATGGCTTTTGATCTTCTAACGACTTCCAAAGAATCGAGCCTGATACGCTTGATTTGCCCGTTTTTCGTAAGCATGACGACATTCAAATCGCTGCGGAATTTACGGACCGCAAAACCAGAGATGAATTTATCGTCTGGGGTGACATTAACCAAAGAAGAGACATGGAAGCCTTCGTCGTTCCATTTTGCCTCTTTGATTTCGTTGATTGGGATATAGACATAATTGCCTTTGACGGTGAATAAAATCAGATAATCCGTCGTCGTGCATTGGGCCTCGAAAACGAAAGCATCCCCCGCTTTGACGCCAGGACGGGCCCCATTATGGCCACCAGATCCTTTCCAACTCTTCAAGCTGGAACGTTTGATATAGCCATCCCTTGTGGCAACCACCATAACATCTTCTTTGGCGATGAGGTCCCGTTTGTTGATAGAGACCGCTTCTTCTTCGGCGGGACGAATTTCCGTTTTTCTCTTATCGCCATAGATTTTGGCGATGCGATTGAGATCGTTGATGATCAAATCCTCGCGTTTTTCCTGATCGGAAAGCAAACCATTAAGCTCACGGATGTCCTCTTCAAGGCTCTTCATCTCATTTTCCAAAACCTCTACATCGGTATGGGAAAGTTTATAAAGAGGCATTGTGACGATGGCTTCTGCTTGTGGCTCATTGAAGCCGAATTTGCTCTCGATGTTGAATTTAGAGTCAGCTTTGTTTTCCGAATGGCGAATGGTGTCGACGACCTCATCCAAAATGGAAATGGCTTTGATTAACCCAGAAACGATGTTCAATCTCGCTTGATCCTTCGCCAAATTGAAGCGGGAACGCCGCGAGATGACGTCCAACTGATGGGCGATATAACAATCGCAATAATCGATGAGATTCATCGTCTTCGGACGATTATCCACGATAGCCACCATATGGGCGCTATAGGAGACTTTGAGTTCGGTTTTGTTAAGCAAATAGGCGATGATCGCCTCTGGTTTGGCTTCATCTTTTAAATCGATGGCGATGCGTAAGCCTGTTTTGTCGGTCTCATCGCGCACTTCTTCGATGCCAGGAATCGTTTTGTCGTGGCGGATTTGGTCGATGGATTTGACGAGTTCCGATTTGTTGGTGCGATAAGGAATCTCCGTGATGATAATTTGCTTTTGTTTGGCATCGTTGATGAATTCATATTTCGAAGAAACGACGACTCTGCCGCGGCCGGTGCTGTAAATGTCCTTCAATCCTTGGCCGTCAAAGATGACGCCGCCGGTCGGGAAGTCCGGGCCAGGAACATATCTCATCAAGGCTTCAAGGTCACAATTCGGATGTTTGATGCGGTAATTAATCGCTTGAACGAGTTCACGAAGATTATGTGGCGGAATGCTAGTGGCGATGCCAACGGCGATTCCTTCGGTGCCATTCGCCAAAAGATTCGGAAAACGGCATGGCAAAACAGTCGGTTCAAGTTCAGTGTCGTCGAAAGTGAGCTCCATATCGACGGCATCACGTTCCAAATCGGCGACAAGTTCGTTAGACAAGGCGCTGAGTCTTGCCTCTGTATAACGATAGGCGGCTGCGCCATCTCCATCGATAGAGCCGTTGTTCCCTTGGAAATCGATCAAAGGATAACGGTAGGCCCATGTCTGGGACATATGGACCAAAGCTTCGTAAATCGAGGAGTCGCCGTGTGGGTGATATTTGCCCATAACGTCACCAACGATGTGAGCGCATTTTTTGGTCGGTTTATCGATGGTGTTTCCCGTTTTGGCCATATCATAGATGATGCGGCGTTGAACGGGTTTGAGACCATCTCTGGCGTCAGGGATGGCACGGTCTTGGATGACGTCTTTTGCATAAATGGCGTATTTTGCGCCCATTAATTCATCAAGAGTATCGCTGATGATGTTTTCCTTGATGATCGGTTCTTCTTTCACTCTCTTCGCCATAATTATTTGCCTGTTTCTTTCTCAATTTCCGATAAGAAGCTGTCTTCTTCGTTAAAGGTGACATTCTCTTGGATCCAATTCCAACGTGATTGCGAATCTTTGCCCATCAAAATACCGATGCGTTTTTCCACCACCAAAGGGTCATCGATCTTGACTTGCATCAAGACGCGTTTCTTTTTGTCCATCGTGGTTTCTGCCAATTGGTTGGCGTTCATTTCGCCAAGCCCTTTGTAACGGTTGATGCCATATCCTGCGCCGATTTTGATTTTGGCGGCCTCTAATTCTTTATCATCCCAACAATAGATATGTTTGGATGGGTCGCTCTTTTTGTAGACACGATAAAGTGGCGGCTGGGCGATATAAATCATCCCTGCATCAATCAACGGTTTCATGAAATTATAGAAGAACGTCAATAGCAGTGTCTGAATATGGGCGCCATCGGTATCGGCATCAGTCATGATAATGATTTTGCCATAATGCGATTCGGTAATATCGAAATCTGCGCCCACACCAGCGCCAATGGTTTGAATGAGGGTCGCAAATTCTGCGTTGCTAACGATTTTTTCCATGGAAACGCTATCGGTATTCAATGGTTTTCCACGGAGCGGGAGGATGGCTTGGTGGAGACGATCGCGGCCCGTTTTGGCAGAGCCGCCAGCGGAATCGCCTTCAACAATGAACAATTCGTTGTTCTTATAATCTTTGGATTGGGCGCTGGCCAGTTTATCGGAAATCACATAATCGACAACTTTCTTTTTCGCTCCGCGAGCAGCTTCTTTGGCTTTTCTCGCCGCTTCTCTCGCCTCTTTTGAGGCCTGGCACTTCTTAATCAGGTCGATGGCGAATTCCTTGTGCTCATTTAAATAATAGATAAAGAAATTCTGGAGGGCATTGGAAACGACTGAAGTCGCCTCTGGGGTGCCGAGTTTCCCTTTGGTTTGGCCCTCATATTCGAGCTTTTCTTCTGGGACTTTGACTGAAATAACAGCTGTTAGACCTTCACGAATATCGGATCCATCAATGGTTTGGTTAGGTTTAATGAGTTCATTTTGCTGGGCCCAATCGTTTAGGGTTTTAGTCAGGGATGTTTTAAAGCCGATTTCATGGGTACCGCCATCGCCAGTTTTGACATCGTTGGCGTAAGAAAGAATGTTTTCGTTGTAATCCTTAAGGCACCACTGCATAGCCACTTCGACGTTGATCGGATTGGTTTTGTCGACAAAATCAATGACATCCCCTAAAGGGGTTTTGTTTTGTGTCAGGGATTGAACATATTCCCGCAAGCCGTGTTCGGTGTAGAAATCATGGCTGTTTCCGGTCTTTTGGTCTTTCAGGATGAAATGGACGCCAGTCAAAAGGTAGCTTTTTTCTTCCAGGCGGTTATAAATGGTATCCCAAGAGAATTTAACGCTCGGGAAAATGGTTGGGTCTGGGCGGAAATGGACCGTGGTTCCGTGCTTATTGGTCGTCCCAATGACTTTCAGCGGCGATAAAAGCTGACCGCCGTTATGGAAAGAGATGAAATAAATTTTGTTATCACGATAGATCGTGACTTCCACAAGTTCGGAAAGAGCATTAGTGACCGTCGCTCCGACGCCGTGTAACCCGCCAGAGACTTGATAATTTTTGCTATTGAATTTGCCGCCGGAGTGAAGGGTGGTATAAATCAATTGAACCGCAGGGATTTTGGCCTTTGGGTGAATGTCGACCGGGATGCCACGTCCTTCGTCTTCGACTTGAAGAGAGCCATCACGCAAAATGGTGACCGTGATTTTGTTGCCGTAGCCATTGACAGCCTCATCAACCGCATTGTCGATGATTTCCCAAACCAAGTGATGAAGGCCACTTAAATTGGTGCTCCCAATATACATGCCAGGACGCTTTCTGACGCCCTCTAATTCGCTTAAAACTTCGATGTCTCTAGCGGTGTAATTCTTCTCTGCTTTTTCGATGTCGGTCATATTGCTAAAAAATTTTGAAATACTTAACTACGTTAGTATAACATTCTTGTGTTGAAAAAGTAATTAGCAATATAGATAATTGTTAAGTATTCTTCGGAGCTTATTTTATGGATTTGGGTTTAAACATAGGCATTTCCTTAGCCATCGTTGCTTTTGGTTTCTTAATGGGGAGCATCCCGACGGGTGTCATCATCGGGAAACTTTTCTTTCATGACGACCCAAGGAATTATGGCTCGCACAATCCAGGCGGAACCAACACCGGCCGCGCTTTCGGCAAGAAGATTGGCATCACCGTCATCGTTCTTGACATGGCGAAAACCATCATTGCTTTTTGGGTCCCTTGGGCGATCTTAAGATTCACCGGCATTCACGAACAGCTTTGGGACGACGGCGTTTTCTATAACTATTTGGGTTTATTCTTCGCTGCCTTTGGACATTGTTTCTCCCCTTGGCTCAAATTCAAAGGAGGAAAAGCCGTTTCTTGTTTTATGGCATCTACCGGCGGACTTGGTTGGGTGAACTTCATCACCTGCGCCGCAATCTTTTTCCCTCTTTTCAAAAAGAGACACGTGATGTCGATCGCCACAATCACCACCAGCGTGATCGTCACCATTTTCCAATGGCTTATGTTTGGCGTCAGAGAATTGCTCATTTTACACACAGAAAACGGTCAACGAATTATGGATTACGCAATGTTCAATTTTGGTTTTGGCGGAGGCGTTTTCTATGGTTGGCAGCAAGCTTTAATTAGCACTTTGGTAATGGTCGTTTTAATCGCGAGACATGCGTCCAACATCAAACGGATCAAAGAGGGAAACGAAAAACCCGTTGAATGGAAATAGTATTTTATTAGTAGTTTTATAGTTTATTTAAAAAAGAGTGTAAAAAATTCACACTCTTTTCTTTTGCTTAATTTTTGTTAGAATTTATCGATGTTTTTTATTGACTAAAATTTCAAACTAAGGTTTTTGTCATAGAAAGTGACGCTAGTTCGATGATTCATTCCACTTCCCCTTAAGAATAATGGCACGAATAACAGCATCCATAAGAAAAATTGATAGAATAATTCTTTTTCGGCACAAAGGACAACAGGCGTTTTAAAAATGATTCTATTCTTTTGTGCCGTTTTTTCGGGAGAGAAGATTAATAATCGTTTTTTCAGCCGGTCAATTTATCATAGCTGTTAGAAAACGTTTTATTCGTTCCCCTACTCCAAGCAAAAAGAAAACCCTTGGTGCAGAGACTCAAGGGTTTTGATGATTCTTATTGATTCTTGTTCATCGAATTCATGACGGCACGGATTTGCGCTTCAGATGGTTTTCTACCCATTTGCGCAAACATGGCGCGGATCATCTTTTCGTTGATTGGCGGATTCTTTTTCATTTCGCGCTTGATTAAGGCACGGGCCCCAAAGAAACCGGCGACGCCGCCAACAATGACGGCTAAGACAAGATATAAGACGAATTGCCAAATCTCAATATTCATGGGGATTAGGCTCTCTTATCGTATTTTCCTGTTGCGGTATCAACCAAGACTTTTTCGCCTTCGTTGATGAATAATGGAACTCTGATGGTGATGCCGGTTTCGAGTTTTGCATCCTTGGAGCCTCCGTTGCTGATCGTATCGCCACGAACACCTGGTTCGGTTTCAACGACTTCCAACGCGACTTTTGCCGGCAATTCAACGCCAAGGACTTCATCTCCATAGGATGCCATGGTGACTTCGCCATTTGGGGCAAGGAATTTGGCTTCATTTTCCAAGACGCTCTTAGAAAGCTCGATTTGTTCGTAGGTTTCTGGATCCATGAAGACTAAGGTCGTTCCGCCATCGTAGAGATATTGCATGATTCTCTTGGTGACGCTGACTAATTCGACATTGTATCCGCTGTTGCGGGCAAGTTCCGTAATGGCGCCGGTACGGACGTTCTTGACCTTGACTTTCGCGACCATTTTTCTCATCGCGGTTTTGTTAAGCAAAATATCGATGACTTGATATAAGGTGTTCTCGTCTTCGAAATAATTGCCTGGGCGTAATTCTGTAACGTTCATTGTATTAATCTCCTTATTAACCTTAGTGATTTTACCCCAAAACGTTTTAAGTATCTACTTAAAAAGGCAATTGAGGTACTCATTATAGCGAAATTCATTGCCTAGAACGGTATTTTCGCCATGCCCTGGATAGACTTTTGTCTCAGGCGGAAGAGATAACAGTTTACGAAGCGATGATTCGATTTTGTGATGAGCACCGGTAGGAAGGTCTACCCTCCCGATTCCAAGGTGAAACAACGTGTCGCCACTGAAAAGAACGCGTTCCTCTGGGAGGTAATAGCAAACGCTTCCGCCAGTGTGAAATGGGGTAGCAATGATCTGGATTTTAATTTCGTTTAGCGTGAATTCCTCTCCGTCAAACAAAGGGATTGGCTTGATGTGATCCAAAATCAAAGGATTCTCCTTCCATGTTTTGCTCAAATTCAGATAGGGATCTGTCAAAAAAGGTTCTTCTCCTTGACCGAGATATACTGGAGCTTGGTGCCTTAAGGAAGACAAGCCGGTGATGTGATCATAATGACCATTGGTCAATAAAATCGCAGTAAGCGAGGAATGGGCTTTATCTAAATAACGATCAAGGCATCCGTTAAGGTTGGATCCTGGGTCAATGACGAGACAAGGCCGTCCATGATTTCCGACCACATAGGTATTGCAGCTTTCCTCTGGCGGGAAATGAAGTTTCGCGATTTGCATATGCCTATAAAAAATAAGGCCGAAGCCTTATCTTTATTTCTTTTTCGTTTCGACGTGGAGTGTTTCTTTTCTGCAACGGCTGCAGAATTTCTTAATCTCCATCTTATTCGGATGAGTCTTTTTGTTTCTTGTAGTAATGTAATTCCTTTCGCCACATTCACTGCATGCGAGGATTACTTGGTCACGTTGAGATTTTGCCATATTTATTCACACTTCTTTCTTTCAGCGTGGTTTATCGTAACATAGACCAAAAGAAACTTCTACAAGAAAACGCAAGAAAAGTTTAAAATTTTCTTATGTTCACTAGAGAAAAGACCCGACAGGTCAAAGTAGGAAACCTCCTGTTAGGAGGAAATGAGCACATCGCAATCCAATCGATGGCTTCCGTCAAGACTTCCAAAATCGAGGAAGTCAGCCAGCAAATTAACGCGTGTGCGGCCGCTGGAGCAGAACTGATGCGTTGCTCTTGTTTGGATTTTGAAGACGCCTCTTCCTTCAAAGAGATTAAAAAGAGAATTTGTGGCATTCCTTTGGTGGCAGACATTCATTTTGATTATCGTCTTGCCTTGGCTGCGATTGAGGCCGGTGTCGACGCAATCCGTATTAACCCGGGGAACATCGGGGAAGAAAAACGCATCGAGCAAGTCGTCAAGGCTTGCCAAGAAAGACGGATTCCTGTTCGCGTTGGGGTCAATGGAGGCTCTTTGGATCGTTCTATCTATCACGGGACCGAAACGATCAAAGGCGAATATTTGTTCTCCTCCGCCATGAAACACATCTCTTTATTGGAGAAATATGGTTTCCACGACATTGTGATTTCTTTGAAAGGGAGCGACGTATTGGAAACCATTGCAGCTTACCGTTTGGCCGCGGAAAGATTGGATTACCCGCTGCATTTGGGCGTCACAGAAGCCGGACCAATGGAAACTTCTTTGATTCGCTCTGCCGCCGGTTTAGCCCCGCTTTTAATCGACGGCATCGGAAATACGATCCGCATATCCATGAGTGAAGAACCGGTAGAAGAAATCAAGGCCTGTGCGCGTTTGCTCCATGACCTCGGACTAAAAAAGGATTGGCCGACTTTCATCTCTTGTCCAACCTGCGGTCGCACGGAAGTCAATTTGTTGCCCCTTGCGAAAAGGATCCGTGCCTATTTAGAGGATCATAAAATCTGCAAAACCGTTGCCATTATGGGGTGTGTCGTCAATGGCCCTGGTGAGGCCAGACACGCCGATTTGGGCGCGGCAGGTGGAAAAGGGAAATGGGTCATTTTCAAAAAGGAACAAATCCTCAAAACGGTCGACGATTCGGCCATTTATGATGCATTAATCGAAGAAATCAAAGCTCTTTAATCCGATTTTGCGAGAATTTCTTTTTTCCAATCGGGAACATAGACGCCTTTTCGAAGCATTTCCACTTCCGCTTTGTTGGGCGTCTTTTGATTGACCCATGGGGTTTCTAATTCAAAAGGAATGCCTTCTAAGCGTGGGTTTTTAAGCCATTTTTCCAAGGTTTCGAAGCCAATCGTCCCCTCACCGACATTCTCATGCCGATCCTTGTGAGACCCTCTAGGGTTTTTAGAATCATTGAGGTGAACCACTTTGAGTTTGGACAATCCAATCATGCGATCAAATTGATCTAGCACGCCGTCGACGTCAAAAACGTCATATCCAGCATCGTTGATATGACAAGTGTCCAAACAAACGCCAAGACGTTCTGGATATTTTGAAAGGGAGATTATCCTGGAGATTTCTTCGAAGGTCTTGCCGATTTCTCTTCCTTTTCCAGCCATCGTCTCAATACAGATGGTGACATGGCTTTTTGGTGCGCCCTCAATTCCTAAATCGATGGTTTCGGCCGCATTTCTAAGAGCTTCTTCTAAAGATATATCAACAGCGCTTCCAGGATGCAAAACCATCCAAGAAACGCCGAATTCCTCCACTCTTTCTAACTCTAAAGACAACATTTTTAGGGCGATTTCCCTTGTCGCTTCTTTTTTTGTCGCAGGGTTGATGATATAAGGGGCGTGGGCGACAATTTTTGCGAGGTCGAGGCCTGCTTCGGCGATCAGACGCTTGCCTTCTTCAATTTTCAGCTTTTCCAAAGGAATGCGTTTGGTGTTCTGGGGCGCGCCTGTATAGAACATAAACGTGTTTTCTCCGCAAGAAAGAGCCGTTGTTACGGAATCTTCGAAATAATTCGGTGCGGAAAGGCCGACGTGAGACCCCAAATAGATCATTGTTTTTCGTATTTGCGATTAACGGATTTGGCTTTTGCTTTGTATTCCTTTTCCAATTCTTTGCGAATGGATTTTTGGATGGCTTTCTTCCGATATTTCCGTTTCACTTTTTCAATCGCGAATTGTTTTTTCTTTTTATACATCGGCTCGATATGTTTCGGCCGAGCTTGAGCCTTAGCGATGGAGATTTCTTTTCTCTCTTCTTCGGGCAGTTCTTTCTTTTTGGAGAGTTTTGTTTTTGGTAAAAGGCCCACCGTATCAACTTTCAGTTCGTCTTTACGAAGGACATAAAAATCGAATTTCACGCCTTCTTCCATGATGCGTTTGGCGGCATTAACAGAATCGGCGTTATAAAATACCCAAGAATCTCCTTCTTTTCCAAATCTCCCTGTCCTGCCGGCACGATGGTGATAAAAATCAAGATCGGATGGCAAATCGATGGAAATGACGTCGGTGACATCCGGAATGTCGATACCGCGGGATAAAAGATCGCTGGCGACGATGACGGAATATTTGTTAGCCCTTATCTCACGGATCGCCTTTTTGCGGGATCTATCGTCTAATGAGCCTGAGAAATAGATGGCATCGATGCCGTTTTCTTTGAGTCCTTTGTGGATTTCATCCACCATCTTGACCGTGGAAGCAAAGACAATGCAAAGATAAGGCCTTCGTAACCGCAAGAAAGTGACCAACGCATTGACGGATCCATTATGTTTGACGTCAATCATATGATGCTTAACTGTCGATGCCGTCTCCGTTTTGTCGTTTTCAAATTCAAAATCCGACCGCACGAATTTGAGTAATTCGTCTCTCAGGTTTTGGCGCAAAGTAGCCGAGAAAACCATAATTTGCGGATCTTCGATGATTCCAAATAAAGCTTCAATATCGCTAAAAAAGCCCATATCCAGCAGCATATCCGCCTCATCAAGGACGACAGTTCTCACGTTTTGCAAGGTCATGATATGTTTATCAACCAATAAATCTTTCAGCCTGCCTGGCGTGCCGATGATAATTTGTGGCGGAATGTTTCTCCCCTCTTCATTTTGAGTGACATCCGCTTCTGAAGAATAAAGACGGACTCTTAGATTTTGGTAAAAACGCTGAAATTGTCGAGCGAAATCATAAGTTTGTCTCGCCAATTCTCGAGTCGGAGCAACAATGATGGCTTGGACACGATTTAGATTCAAATCGGTTTTTTCGATGATCGGAATCAAATAAGAATGTGTTTTGCCTGATCCTGTCTCGCTTTGGGCGAGTAAGGAAACACCACGTAACGCCTTTGGAATGACGACGCTTTGAACCTTAGAAGGTTCTTCATAGCCTAACGATTTCAAGGCTGAGACCATCTTTTTTGACAAAGAAAAACCGCTGAAACTCATAACACAAGCATTATAAAGAACTTTTGGAGCGAAAACAAAGAAAGCACGCTATAATTTTCCTATGAGAGTAACGACTATCTCCCCGTTTGGCTTCTGCATGGGTGTCACTAAAGCGATCGAAGTCGCGAAAAAAGCTAAGAAAGAGCATCCAAATGAAGACGTTTTTGTTATTGGCAACCTTGTTCATAACGAGCGAATCATCGAAGAAATCAGAACTTTGGGGTTGATCGTTTTGGATGAGCGGGAAAAATCGTTGAGGGATTGGCTCATTTCCTTGCCAGAACAATCCGTGATCGTTTTCACCGCCCATGGACATGCTCCTGAATTAGATGAAATTGCCAGCCGGAAGAAAATGTTAGTCTATGATTCCACGTGCGTTTTCGTTAAAGAAAACGAAGAAATGATCAAAGAGGAAATCCGATCTGGGGGCGAAATAATTTATATCGGGCAAAGAAATCATGCCGAAGCGAATGGGGCCATAGGGATTGATGAGTCAAAGATTCATTTGCTCGTGCCTGGTGAATCTCTCGCGTTGAAATGCCTCCACACTTCCGAGCCGCTTGTCATCTCGCAAACAACGATGGCGCCTAATGAAATTCAAGAATCGATTCAAGAAATACTGAAAATTTTCCCAAAGGCAAAAATTGCCGCTAAACGTTGCACCGCCACCGAAATTCGCCAAAGAAACATTCTGAAAGCGCCGGAAAACACCGATTTGTTCTTAGTTTTAGGTAGCAAGACCAGCAACAACACCATGAAACTCTACGAAATCGCCAAAGCTTTCTATAGAAAGGCGGACGTGTTTCGTGTTTTGGGCCTCAGTGAGTTGAAAACGCTGAACTTGTCAGGCTACCAAAACGCTGTGATTGCCTCAGGAGCCTCCACTTCCATCGCCGACGTTCATGAAATTGAGTCTTATTTAAAATCAATTAACTATTAACTATGTTAATCTTATCTATATTTAGTAGTTTTTTCGTATTTAGTTAGTCGTTTATTGATAATTTTCTATAAGCAAAAGCAGCCTCAATTAAGGCAATTTTCTGCTCACATTCTATTTTCTTTTTCTCTGGCAGCCCCTTTTGAGAGAGGATGCCAATCATTCTTTGTTTTTCGCTTTGCCAATAGGCCCTCCACGCTTCGTTTTTCCGCAAAACGTTAAATGGACCGAATTCCACTTCAATTTCGCTGTATGAGGCCTTTTTGGCGCTTCTCGTCCATTTCATGACATCGTAAGCGATCCCAGATTCGTAAAAGAATTCATTATTATCCAACACAAAGCCTTTTTCCGATAACTTTGATATCACCATCGGTCTGTCGTTATGGGCGTCAACAATAATCGTCTTTATGTTTTCTAACTTTTCCGGGTGTCTCTCCAAAATGGAAAGAATCAGTCTGCCACCCATTCCTGCGATGATCAAAGTGTCGACGGTCGGGTCTAAAGATTCGATACCGTCGGATAAATTTGGATGAATGTTGGCTTGGAAACCGCTTTTGAGAATCTCTTGGCGCATTCTTTGATAGGGCCCTTTTTTGTTTTCCACTGCTTGAGCAAAGGTGATCTTTTTTTGACGCATTAAAAGGATAGGCACGGCGCAATGGTCGCTCCCAATATCGGCAATTCTTGCGCCATTATCGACAAAAGATGCGATGATTTCTATTCTTTTCTCTTTTTCCATAAATCAATCGTCCCAGAGGCTCTTTGGCCCAACATTGATGGTATCCGAATCCCGATAATCGCCCAGGCGTTTGGCTCTGGTCGGGTGGCGTAGTTTGCGGATGGCTTTGGCTTCGATTTGGCGGATGCGCTCGCGCGTGACGCCAAATTCTTTGCCGACTTCTTCTAACGTTCTAGGATGGTCGTCGTCTAAGCCATAACGGAGCCGTAAAACTTTTTCTTCACGATATGTTAATTCCTTCATTACTTCGGAAAGTTCTTCTTTCAACAAAGACCTTCTTGCATATTCTTCTGGGGTTAAAGCGCCACGATCTTCGATAAAATCGCCTAATTTAGAATCATCCTCTTCTCCGATAGGAGTGTCTAGAGAGACTGGCTCCATCGCGATGCGCTGAATCTCTTGAATCCGAGACGGGGAAAGTTCGCCATCCATCCTTTCGGATATTTCTTCCGGCGTTGGATCACGACCTAGTTCTTGGACCATAACTCGTTGAATGCGGGTCATTTTGTTGATGGTTTCTACCATATGCACTGGAATTCGAATTGTTTTCGCTTGGTCAGCGATGGCGCGAGTAATCGCTTGGCGAATCCACCAAGTCGCATAGGTCGAAAACTTAAATCCCTTGGTGTAATCGAATTTTTCCACCGCTTTGATCAAGCCCATATTTCCTTCTTGAATGAGATCTAGGAAAGGTAAACCACGGCCTACATAATGTTTGGCGATTGAAATGACTAGACGAAGGTTTGCCGTAATTAATTTGTCTCTGGCGGCTTCGCCTTCTGCGATGATGACGTTGAGATGAGAAATTTGTTCGATGTTTCCTAAGGATTGCGCCTCAGAAAGAATCGCTTTCGCCTCTTCTCCTTTAGCGATGGTTTCAGCGATTTCTTTTTCTTCCTCGGCCTTCAAAAGCGGAACTTTGCCGATCTCTTTGAGATACATTTTGACCGAGTCATTGACCTTAACGTCCCCTGAGGTTACGTTTATGAAGTCGGAATCGATGTCCTCTGTGCCCTCAAATCCTTCTGAATCGTCCCCTTCAAAAGAAGATTCTCCGATCAGGTCTTCTTCCGAGGGGCCTTCTGGCTCAATCTCTTCCTCGCCGCTTATGACTTTGATGCCATTCTCGGCAAAATAGGCGATAAGCTCTTGAATATCTTCATCCTCCAATTCGAGGTTTTCCTGATCAAGCGCATCATAAATATCGTCCTGATGAATCGAGCCGGCCGCTTTCGCTTTCTTTAAAAATTCTTTTTTGAATGCCTCTAAGCCTCTGATTTCGGGTTTGTCCAAAAAATCGGATTCTTCGATTAATTCAAGTTCCTTATGGGCTTTTTTAGAAGCTTTCTTCGCTGTGGGATTCTTTTTCTTTTCCATGGCAAATGCTCCCTTCGCTTTTAGGGAAACGTGTTATTTGTGCTTATTCCCCCATTTTTCTGCACGTCGCTTGTTGGCTAAGTCTTTCAAAAGGGCGCCTTGTTCTTCTGGCGTCTTGCCACGTAGGGCTTGTTTGGTTTGCTCTTGTTCGGAGATCTTTTGCATTTCTTCGCTGATTGCTTTTAAACAATCAAGCAACACTTCCTTAGAATAAGGAGGGAGACTGGCTTCCGCTAAATTGGAAACCGTTGCCGACATTTCTTCTTTATTCGGGTCGTCTTGCGCTTCAAAATCGGCAATCAGGGAAGGAAGGAATACCGTTTCTTTCTTGCGATTCGTATATTCGACAACGTAAGAGGCGATATCATTGTAGATTTTCGTGCAAAAATGGTCGATGTTTTCGCGGAAAAACTGAACTGCTTCGATATTTTGCAGCATATAAAACAAAGTCTGCCGCTCCGCGGATTTTAGTCGCTGGAAACGTTTGTCCTCTAATCCGTAAGAGGATTGGGAACGGCCTGCCGAATAAGTCGTTTCTTCAAGAATTTCATCGGAATTTTCGATCTTCCCGATTTGGCTGCGGATGGTTTCCACTTCGTAGCCAGTGACTTTAGAAAGCTTGACGATGTCGTTTTCACGTTCCAAATCGTCTTTGACCGTTCGTAAAAGAGGAACGAAATAGTCCATGACTTTACGGCGATCCTCCACTTTCGAGATTTTTTCGACGTTCTGATAATAATTCATCTGGAATTCGAAAGAATCGACCAAATGATTCATGGCTTCTCTTAAGGCTTCCGGGCCGGATTCTTGAAGGATATCGTCAGGATCGCGAAGATCGTTCGGATTCATGACTAAGCGGAAAGGGATATTCGCTTTGTTGAGTTGAAGAATGATTCTCATCATTCCTTTTTGCCCTGGATTATCGCCGTCAAGGCAAAGACGAACCTCAGCATTAAGTCTTCTTAAAAGTTCGATTTGTTCTTTGCTTAAGGACGTTCCCATCACGGCAACAGCGCTTGGCATGCCGGCTTTATCCAAAGCCATTACGTCCATAAAGCCTTCTAAAACATAGATATAACCATCTCTTCTAGCGGAATTTTTGGCGTTGTGATAGTTATAGAGATTCAAACTCTTTTTGAAAATTTTAGTGTCGGGGGAGTTAACGTATTTCGGCGAATCGTGGTCATTGGGATTCAACTTTCTGGCACTGAAACCGATAACTTGCCCGTTAGGATCTCGAAGAGGAAAAATCAAGCGCCCCGCATTAGCATCGCTATTGGCATGGGAACTCATGATGCCAATATCTTTGATTTTATCGAGGCTATGTCCTTTTTTCTCGAGATATTCGATGGTTTTCTCGCCTTCCGCCAAAGCATAGCCGATGCCATATTTTTTGATTTGATCTTGGTCGATATGGCGCTTGGCAAGATAATCGGAGGCGATTTTCCCCTCAGGGATATTCAAACCATATTGATAAAGGGATTGGAGATCGTTGATAGTGTCGAAAAGAGGTTGCTTGACGGCATCTATTTTCGGCTTATAAGCCTCACTTTCCAGCCTAGGATCGTGAAAGCCCACCAATTCAGCTACTTTTTTAACCGCCTCTTGATAGGAGATGTTCAGATGACGTTGGACGAAAGTGATGGCATTGCCACCTACGTTGCAAACGAAACATTTGAAAATCTGTTTGTCGCGGGAAATGTTCAACGATGGGTTTTTATCGTCATGAAATGGACAAATCGCCACATAGCTGCGGCCTTTTTTGATCACCGGTATGTATGCCGAAATAACCGTAACGATGTCGGTTGCTTTTAAAAGATCATCGATAAGGTCTCTCGAATACATTCACAGCTCCTTTTAAACGTTTTTATTCGGCGATTTTTGCGCTGATGTAGCCAACAACCTCTTGAATCGGAAGTCGGATTTGTTCCATCGTGTCTCGATCTCTGATCGTGACGGTTCCATCTTCCAAGGTGTCGAAATCAATCGTCACACAATACGGAGTGCCGATTTCATCTTGGCGGCGATAACGTTTGCCAATGGATCCGGTGACATCGCTGGTGCACATAAAATGTTTGCTTAATTCGGCGAAGACTTCGTTGGACTTGTCAACCAGTTTCTTTTGCAATGGCAGAACGGCGACTTTATAAGGCGCCAAACTCGGTTTGATATGCATCACAACACGAACATCCCCTCCTGCCAAGGTTTCTTCATCATAGCTATCGACCATAACCATCAACATTAAACGATCAAGGCCCATTGAAGGTTCAATGACATAAGGAAGATAAGATTTAGTCGCTTGTTTGCCGTTCTCGTCAAGATAAGTTTCCGTGTAACTAAGATCTTCTTTGGAATAATCTTGGTGACGTCTTAGATCGTAATCCGTACGATCGGCGATTCCTAAGATCTCGCTCCAGCCCAAGGTCGGGAAATCATATTCGACATCGGTTGTCGCTTTCGAATAGAAGGCGAGTTCCGCTGGCTCATGGTCTCTGAAATGCAGGTTCTCTCCTTTGACGCCGAGAGATTCGACGAATATCAAACAATGTTCTTTCCAATAAGCGAACCATTCCAAATCCGTTCCCGGCTCGCAGAAGAATTCCATTTCCATTTGTTCGAATTCACGGGTTCTGAACGTAAAATTGCCTGGAGTAATCTCGTTGCGGAAGGCTTTGCCGGCATTGCAAATGCCAAAAGGAATCTTTTTTCGGCAAGCCCGAGCGACGTTTTTGAAATTCATAAAGACACCTTGGGCAGTTTCTGGTCTCAAATAAACAACCGAAGAAGCGTCGTCGGTCACGCCAATATGAGTCTTGAACATCATGTTGAATTTGCGGATGTTAGTAAATTCTTTTTTGCCACATGTTGGGCATACAATCTCGTGTTCTTGAATGAAATGATCCATTTCCTCGAAACTCATGCCGTCAACATCGGTATCTGGATATTCTTTTTTGATCAATTCGTCAGCGCGATATCGAGCTTTACAAGCCTTGCAGTCGACCATTGGATCGTTGAAAGTAGAGACATGTCCTGTCGCTTCCCAAACCTTTGGGTTCATGAGGATGGCGGCATCAAGGCCGACGTTGTTCGGGTCTTCTTGGACAAACTTCTTCCACCAATGCTCACGAATGTTTTTCTTTAATTCGGCACCCAATGGGCCATAATCCCAAGTGTTAGAAAGTCCGCCATAGATTTGCGAACCCGGGAAAACGTAACCGGTTAAAACGAGATGATTCGTCACTTTTTCAAAACTGAATTTATTTGCCATTTTGGCTCCTTTTGATTGTCCTTTTTGTTTAATAACAAACGCAAAAGATATTTTATCTTTTCGCCTTTTTGTGTGTCAACCTACTATCAGTGTACATTAGATCTTCTTGACTAACTCTAGGCTGCGGAGTTTGATCCCTGTCATTTCTTCAAGGTTTTTAGTCAAGTCATCAAGGATGAATTTGCATTCTTTCCGCTCAAAGGAAACACGAGCGATATCATTTGGTCCGCAACGGAAAATATAGCGAAGGATTTTAAGGATTCTGACATCTCTTTTCTGACTTTCATACTCGAGATCCTCTCGACAAAGGAAACCGCCATCGGATAATGAAATTCCGACAATATCTTTCTTTTTCCCGCAAACGACGCACCCATCGACATTCAGACCGTAGCCTTCGATTCGGAGAACCTGCGCTAAGAAAATCAAGGCGATGCTTAATGAATCGTTTCCTATCGTTTCGATTGCCGACATCGTTGCATCGAGCCAGGGGTAGATTGCTTCCGCTTCTTCGCCTTGTATCATTTTTGAGCAAAGCTCGGCAATGAACATAAGGGAGACAGAACGGGAGAAATCATCTTTTGCGTCAGGATAGGAAAGCGGTTGGCTTTCCTTTAAGACGTAAGTTCCGTCCGTTTGAATCAAAGATAGTTTAGATTTTGCCAAAAGGGCCATGGATGCCCGATTTTTCGATGTCGGTTTCTTGATGCCCCTCGCCAAAAAAGAATAAGTGTCCTTATCCGTGACGAAGGTGATCATCGCGTCGTTGTCTTTATAATCGGCTAAGCGGATTACATAGCCTTCAAGATTAACAATCTTCCCCTTCGTCATTTTTATTTGAACCGTATCCTAACTGTTGAAGTTTGCGAGAATCATTTCTCCAGCCTGGCAAACATTCCACTTCTGTATAAAGCGTGACGTGTTTCCCCCACATTTTCTCGAGATTTCTTCTTGCGGTCATGGAGATGCGTTTGATCATCTCCCCACCCTTTCCGATGATGATCGGTTTTTGCGTCTCTTTTTCACAAACGATCACGGCACGAATGGCGATGTTTTTTTCGTCTTCTTTAAATTTCGTAATCAAAATCGCGCATTCATGCGGGATTTCCTGCTTTAAGAAATGCAAAAGTTCCTCGCGAACCACCTCTTTGGCCATAAAAGAATGGTCTTTGTCGGTAATGACACCTTCAGGATAGAATGGATAGCCCTCCTTTAGATGTTTTTTCACCGCTTCTTTCACATCTTTCAAGCCGAAATTGGTCAAAGCGGAGACTTCGACTTGCTCATAATTGGGATAAAGTGTGCGGAAATGCTCTTTGAGTTTTTCCATCATCGTCACATTCGCCAAGTCAATCTTGTTTAAAATGAGGATGATTGGGCTATCCGTCTTTATTGAGGCTAAAAAAGCGTCGTCTTGAGCATAATCCGTAACGCTACAATCAATCAAATAAAGCACAACATCAACATCGGAAAGACTGCGTCTAGCCAAGCGGTACATGTTCTTGTAAAGGGATTCTTCGCCCTCGAAAAGTCCTGGTGTATCAACGAAAACGATTTGCAGATCTTTCTCGTTATAAATGCCAGAAATGTCGTCACGCGTGGTTTGGGATTTCGGGGAAACGATCGAGACCTTTTTGGAAAGCAAGGCGTTTAGCAAAGTGGATTTGCCAACATTTGGTTTCCCCAAAATGGTGCAAAAGCCACATTTCATAACCCAAGATCCTCCTTGTCGAAGGCAAAGGGAAGCAATTCATGGATATGAGTAATTTTTTGATCTCCATTGAGATTGGCAAGGTAAATCGGTTTATTGGCCGGGAAAAGCTCAGAGAGCACTTGGCGGCAAGCACCGCACGGAGAGCATGGCTGATCAGAATCGGCAACGATAGCCAAAGCCTCGAAATCCTCTTTCTTTTTCCCTTCCATCAGCGCATGGTAAAGAGCGTTTCTTTCGGCGCACATCGACAAAGGATATGAAGAGTTCTCTACGTTGGCGCCAAGATAAAGTGAGCCATCTTTGCAAAGCAAAGCTGCCCCCACTGCAAAATGAGAATAGGGGGAATAAGAAAGCGTTCTTGCTTCGATTGCTTTTTGAATTAATTCTTCTTTTGTCATTTTTTGTCGGTCTCCTCAAGGATTTTATCCTGCAACGGAAACATAATCTCCTCGTCTTCTTTTTTCATATGGTCATAGCCCAATAAATGCAACAAACCATGGACGAACAAGAAAGAGAGCTCTCGCTGCAATGTGTTTCCGATTTGCTCTGCCTGGCGTTTTGCCTGGGGCAAACAAATCAAGATTTCGCCGAGCATTCTTGGGACTTCCGGATTTAAGATCGCATGACTTGGGTCTTTGTCATCATTGAAAGCGAAACTGATTACGTCAGTCACGCGATCAACTCCACGATAGGTACGGTTGATCTCATGAATCGTTTCATCATCAACTAAAGAAACGTCAATTTCATAATTTGTTTTGACGTCTAAAAGTCGAAAAGTTGTCGCGGTTAAATGGCGGTAACGTTCTTCCAGCCAATCATATTCTTCCCCGTAGGGATTAGTGAAATCTACTTCCATATGTACGCTATTTTACCACACTTGTGCAATAAGATGCCCATTCAGTTCTCCTCTTTCATAAAATATTCATAAAAATAGAGCAAATCCGCCTCTCTGGATGGAGTTTCTGAAAAGTAGCCAAAGACGTTTTTGAGTGCCTCTCCTATGCTGAAAAGAGCGGCAAAATGGAGAAGATAATAATTCAAAGTGACCGTTTCCGCCGCTGCCAAAGGCAACAAAGCCAACCCAAGGAGAAAGGCGACATAAACAATCCTTTCATAAGAAAAGAAGGACCCAATTTGATAACTTTCCTGATTAAGGTTTTGGATTAATTGGGCGGCATCCACTTCGTCGCTGACGCCTTGGAAAAGGTTCTTCTCGTCACATTCAAGCTTTTTCTTTCTGCGGTTTATTCTTCTCCATATCGTCAATTCGCTCGCCAACAGATAAAGCAACAAGCCAGCGACCGAAAGAAAGAAGAAGGCGTTGTTTAATCCAAACAAGGCGGTCACTAAAACGGCAGCGATCAAAGAGACGACAACTCGAAAGAAAGAAGGGAAAATATGCCGTTTTATCGAATAAAAACGTAGATAACGTTCGTGTGTCTCTTCTTTGCTTGCCACGATTTTTCTAAGCCATTTTTCATCAAAACGTTTCATTGCCTTGCCAAGGAATTGCCGACTTAAGATTTCCAAAATCCCATAGAGAGCGAGTAAAAGAATCGAAACGATATAATTCCCCTCGTCTTTCATGAAGAAAAAAGCGGCAAATAGGCTGAGGCTTGAAAGAAAGCTGAAAAGAGAAGGAAAGAAAAGGTCGGAAAAAGAGCAGAGCTTCGGCGGTCTCCAATTGCATTTTTCTTTCGATGTTACCTCCACTTCTCCATAAACCAAACCCCATTTTTCCATCAATTCTGCTCGACTTGCCCAATAAGGTCCCAAGGCTGGATCATAAATTTGAATTTTCTCCTTTCTAGCCTGGGTCGCATAGACAAGATGATCGGAATCGTTTTCTTTCAACAACAAAAGCACAGGGAATTGGTCCAACTTGACAAATTCCTCTTTGTTTTCCGCTTTATAGAATGTCAGTTCGACACCCTCTTTTGCAGCGGCCTCTTGAAGTTGCTTTAGAGTGTACGGCGGATGTTCTTCCAGACGAAGGTACTTGTAATTCTTTTCCCCGGTTGCTTCTATCAAAGCCATCCGGAGGCAAGCAAGCCCACATCCTTTTTCGTCTTCTTGGTATACAAATTGTCTCATCACTTCTTATAAGACGTAGTTTTAAGAAAAATGACAAAAATAGAGAATGAAAAATATAAAAGTATCGATTTTATCGAAACTTTAATTTTCAAAAAGAAAAGCCCTCGATTTCTTCGAGGGCCATTTATCACCACTTCTTGCGGCGCGCCATTTCCGACTTCATCTTGCGTTTCAAGGAAGTTGGGTAGAAGCATTCTCTCTTGCGGGTTTCAAGAAGGATTCCGGATTTGTTAACGTTTCTCTTCCAACGACGGACGGCATCGTCGAGAGATTCGCCTTCACGGACGACAACTTTAACGGTCATTACGATTTCACCTTCTTTCCGCTTTTCAAGCGAGAATTATTGTATCGAGGGCTTTATCAATTTGCAAATACTTTCACCGATTTCTTCTTTATTCCGCTAAAAATCCGCAAAAAGATAGATAGTATGTTACAATTTGACCATGAAAAACATCGCCATTTCAATTGTCATGCCCGTCTACAATAACGCTTCGACCCTCCGTCGCGCCCTAGATTCGGTTTTGGCTCAGGATTTTGAAGAGGGATTCGAATTGATTTGCGCTATCGATCCTTGTGCTGATGGATCTTACGAAATCTTAAAAGAATACGAATCCGCCCATCCGGAAACGATTGTTGTTTTAGCTCCCAAAGAGCGACTCGGCACCGCTCTTAGCCGTCAGAAAGCCATCGAAATGGCTCGAGGAGAATACGTTTATTTCATCGATGGAGACGATGCTTTACGAAAAGATTGTCTGTCTGTCCTATATCGGGCAATCAAAAGGGAAAATGCCGATGTTGTCAATTGTGCATTCTATGTGGTTTATGGGAAGAAGAATAAGAAATTCATCTATCCGTTCCGAAGAAATGCGACCTTGAATAAAAAGGCGGCGCTTAATTCTTTTTATATGGATGCCTGCATCCGGGGCTTCATGTGGACAAAACTCTATCGAAAAGAGATTCTTTTAAGCACGCCGAGAGTGATTTTAGCTTCTACCAAAGATATGTTCGAAGATCAGGCGCTGAATGCGACCTTGCTTGCGAAATGCGACAAGGTGATTCTTCTCGCTAAACCTCTTTATTATTATTACAAGAACGTCTCCACTTCCCTTTCCACCGTAAAGCGGACCGATCGGGCGATGCGCCATATCGGGGTTTTCGCCGTCCAAAGAACATTCTACGAAAAAACGGGCGATCAGATTGCCCTCAAGGTTTTCAAAAAACATCTCTACCGTGCCAAATGGTCGGTTAATTTCGATTTGAGGATCGATAAAAAACACGGCTGTTCCAAAGACTATATCGCCCACGTGAAACAGGCTTGGAAAGATTTAAAAAATCTAAAAAAGCCCCTCCCAATCGAAGGAAGGGACTATGAAGAACTTTTAAATCGGTGCTTTATTTCTTGATTTTTTGATACGAAGACAAACATTCTTCGTAAGCTTTTTTTAGCTGTTGGCCAATTTTGTCCAATGACCTTTCTTCGGCCACCTTATAGCCCGCGTCGAGGATTTCTTTTCTCTCCCCACGTTCCAATAAGGAACGGATGGTAGATTCAAAAGCGTCATTGTTCTCGCAAAGATGGGCGTTTACCCCGTCTTCAAGCCAGGGCTTATAAACTCCGATATCCCGCACCACGAGAGGACAATGAGAAGCCAAAGCCTCCAAAACGACAATGCCTTCAGTCTCTTCGTAGGACGGGAAGAAAAGACAACTCGCCAATTGATAGGCGCCGTGGATGAGATTTCCTTTCACATACCCAGGCATAATGGCGTTTTGAGGGCGATTTTTTATCGCTTTTAGCATTTTGGTACTGGTCAAGATTCGTTGCAAATGGCCAAACCAGAAGAATTTCACGTTTGGGAATTTCCTCGCCACGGCGAAGAAATCATGCAACCCCTTGCGTTCGAAAGGGAAACCGACCCCGATGACAAAAGGCTCGCCATCTTTCAGGCCAAATTTGTCTTTGAATTGCTTTTGCGCGTCTAAGTCCTCTTTGTATTCGTTCAAATCGATTCCGTTAGAGATAGCAACGACTTTCTTGTTGAAACCGTAGGATTCGATCAAGCCTTTAGAATAAGGCGTTGGCGTAATGATCATATCCGCCCGGGAATACATATATTTGATCTGGCGGTCAAACATCGGCTCAATCCATTTCCAACAACGGAAAGAATTCCGAAAATCCTCATAAGTTGAATGGCCATGGACGATCACGGGGATGCCTTTTTTGTGGCATTGCCGCAAAACGCGATGGGATTTAGCCCACAATGTATTGATATGGGCTAATTCATACGGCCCTTCTTTGGAATCGACGACGAAATCGATCCCTGCGTCTTTCAAAGCCCGCATCTGATGACTTCTGGCTCGCCCAATGCCAGAATTCTTGATGCCATCGGCGTCTTCGAAATAAAGAAGCGTCCTCATCTATTTTTCTTCCATGATGGCGACCGAGGAGGAGGCACCGATGCGGTTCGCCCCAGCGCTGACCATCGCCTCAAAATCCTCGCGGGTGTGAATGCCGCCAGAGGCTTTGACGCCCATTTCTTTTCCGACGGTCTTTCTCATCAAGGCGACATGATGGGCTTTTGCGCCGCCCTTCCCAAAACCGGTTGAGGTCTTAACAAAATCAGCTCCGCCGTTTTTGGCGCAAAGGCAGGCTTTGACGATTTCCTCATCGCTAAGGTAGCAGGTTTCCAAAATAACTTTTAAGGTATGCTCTCCGACGGCTTCTTTGACTTTGGCGATCTCCTGGGTGACAAAATCGAATTTGCCATCTTTCAACGCAGCCACGTTGAGGACCATATCCACTTCATCCGCACCCATCGTTACGGCGTCACTCGCCTCAAAGACTTTCGCCGCTGGGCTCATCTGACCCAAAGGGAAGCCAATGACGGTGCAAACCTTCACATCGCTTCCAGCCAACAATTTCTTGGCAACTGGGACATAGTACGGATTGACGCAAACACTCATAAAATGATAATGTTTCGCTTCTTCGCAAAGTTTTTGAATCGCTTGATAAGAAGCGTCCGCGGCCAACAGGGTGTGGTCGAAAAATTTATTCATTTCCATTTCTCTTTACCTCTGTCATTTATTTTACTTTCATTGTCAATGCTTGAAAAGAAAAAGCGGTCTTTCGAAGACCGCTTCAAACATCTAAAACCTTATTTCGATTCCGCTTTCTTCACAATGACTTGCTTGCCATCATAGTAGCCGCATTCTGGGCAAACTTTGTGGGGAGCAATCATCGCGCCGCAATGTGCGCAGGCAACCATAGTCGGTTGCTTGAGATAGAAATGGGTTCTTCTTAATCTTTTGCGAGTTTTAGAAGTTCTTCTTTGTGGGACTGCCATATTGTTTTTCCTCTTCCTTTCAGGACCTCGAATATTATAGAGGATGAGATAGACAAATCAATGGTTTTTTAGACAATGTAAAAAGAAATCCAATTTTATCCGATAAATATCGACGTTACTAACAATCAATCAGCGGCATTTTCTGGCGAATAAAGAACGTTTTTCACCATTCCTTTCATTGGTTCACCACTATTTTCCTTCACTAACAGGAAGTTGGAGGTGTGCCCATAGGAAATATGTTTTTCTTGATCATAATCTTCAAAAAGCACGGAAAATTCTTTGCCGTAGCAAGCTCTTTCATATTCTTGGCGAAGTTTTTTGCTCAAAGCAAGCAATTCCGAAGTTCTCCGTTTTTTGATTTCCGGAGGAGTGTCTTTGAGATTCGCCGCATAAGTTCCTTGGCGCGGGGAATATGGGAAAACATGAATCTCAGCAAAACAGCAGCGCCTGGCAAATTCCATCGTTTCTTCCCATTCCTCCTCACTTTCCCCGACAAAACCGGCGATGATGTCCGTTGTGATCGCGATATCGGGACGAATCGAACGGATTTGGGTGAGCGTAGAAAAATATTCTTCCTTGGTGTAAGGCCGTTTCATTCTTTTTAAAACGGCGTTCGAGCCACTTTGCAAAGAAAGGTGAAGATGAGAGGCAAAGGCAGGGAAATCACGAATCACGGATAAGAAGGAATCGTCCACTTCTGAGGCATTTAGGCTGGATACCCTAAGACGGAAAAGAGATGGATTCTCCTCTAGAATATCGCGCAGCAAATCTCCCAAACGATAAGAGCCGTCGCCTAAATCCATTCCATAGAAGCCGATTTCGATTCCCGTGATGACGATCTCTTTGTAACCTTTTTCAACCAGGATTTTCGCTTCTTTTAAGACGTTTTCTTTGGCTCTGCTCCGAGAATTGCCACGGACGAAAGGAATCAGGCAATAAGAACAGAAATTGTCGCATCCATCCTGAATTTTCAAATAAGCGCGTGTATTATCGGCCAGGGCGAATTGTCCGAATTCTTCGTATTTTTCTTTCCGATTGGACGTTTCGACTTTGACGATTTTCTTATGATCTTTTAAAAATTGGCTCACCATCCCAAGCAATTCAGAACGAAACGAAGTCCCAATCACGATGTCGCCGCCGATTTCCGCGGCTTGGGCATAATTTTTTTGCGAGTAACAGCCCATCACGGCCAAAACCCCATGAGGGCAGGCCCGTCGGAACCGACGGATATGTTGACGGGATTTCTGATCGGCCGTGGAAGTCACCGAACAGGTGTTGATGATGATTAAATCCGCTTCTTTGGGCGAAAAAACCTCGATGTTTCCGCTATCGAGGAGCTCTTGTCGCAATAAATCGTTTTCGTAAGAATTGACTTTGCAGCCCAAACAAAAAAGAAAGAAATTCATTCTTTGCCTCCTTTTTTGATGAGTTTCGCCATCCGTTTCTGATCTTCTTTATGAATCTTGTGGATTAGCTCCGCCGAAACCAAATTGCCCTCAAGCAAAGCTTCTAAGACTCCTTCTCGATCATTTTGGAAATAAGCCTCTACCACTTTGGTGATTCTTTGGGTCAAATGGGTTAAAACGGGGTGACGGATGCCTTTATCGAAAAGACACAATTTGGCGTCAAGTCTCCCTTCGTCGTTGATGAAATAAATCGCGTTCGCATCATAATCGAGAAAAGCCGCCACATCTTCGGTTTTTTTGATTAACACAAGGTTCGTGAAATAAGAGATGAAAACATGATAGCCATAATAATCGAATGGGTCGATTAACATAGCCTCGTATTGTTTGAAGATCCTCTTGTAAGGCATTTCTCCCAGCTTTTCAAAATGTTCGCCATAAATGGCCGCGACCGAAGAAGGAAAGACTGGGACGAAGTTCTTCGCCCCTTTGAATTGAAGATAAGGGAGGTTCAACAACCCGTTTTTCATATATTCGTCCAGCGAAATGCTCAATTTATCTTTGGCTTTCTCGTAGGATTTGAATAATTTCTCGATCGTTTCTTTGTTTTCTAATGCCCTAAGGATGATATTCCCCCGGACCACGCCGAAAGAATCACTCGGATTGGCCAAATAAGAATAAGTCTCCAGTTCATTGAGACGATAAGAATTTTCGTTATAGTAGACACGTTCTGCCGAGCGGGAGAAATTCGTCGGTCCTTGCTCATTTTCCAGCCATTCGTAAATCGTCATTTGTTTTCCTCCGCGAAGGCAAAGGACGAAGCCACGAAAATCGAAGCCGTCTCAGCACGTAAAATCCGCTTCCCGAGGGAAACAAAGCTAAATCCGGCATCTTCGGCCAACGCGGCCTCTTTAGGACTGAATCCGCCTTCAGGGCCAATTAAAAACAGCGCTGATTCGCCCGCTTTTATGTTTGACAATTCGTTTGGCAAATTGAAAACGTCCCCAGAAAGATTCTCATAAGCAAGGTAACGATGGTCAGCAGGATAAGATAGAACCGATGGATAATCGAGGATTGGCGTGATTTTCGGAATGCTCATCCGTTTGGATTGGTTGGCTGCGCCTTCGACGATCTTTTGAAACCGTTGAAGCCGTTTTTCTCTTTCCTTCGAATCCAATCGGATGATCGATCGTTCTGAAAGAAAGGGCACAAAAGCGAAGGCACCAAGTTCCGTCCCTTTCATCAAAACCAATTCGTCGTGCCCGCCTTTTAGCAAAGAAAAGCCCAAGATGAGATGGGCGTTAAGTTCCGTTGGGCGGGACAATTCTTGCCTGATTTCGATCCGAAGAGGGGAAAGAGAAACCACTTCCGCCAAATAAAGATCGCCGGCATCGACGATTTCTATCATCGTCCCGGCTTTCGCCCGCATGACGTTCACCAAATGATGCTCGTCCATTGGGGAGAGGCAAACCTGATGGTCTCTGATTTTGGCAAAGAAACGTTCCATGGTCCGATTTATCTAAGGAAGACTCCGTTGGCGTCTTCCAAAGAATCCTTTGTGAAATAATGGATCGAGACCCCCATATAAACCAGCCAAACGGCGAAGAACGGAATCAAAAAGCCCAAGGCATTATGGAAAGGAGGGACAAGGAAAAACAAGACGCTTCCCACTCCGCCGATGAAAAATAGGGTGACAAACAATTCAATCCAAGCTTTTTTCTTGAATCCGAGATAGAAATTGTGAGCCCCGAATTCCCCCAAAAGAAGGCAAAGGAAGGCGCTGATTTTCCGAGATTTTGATTTATAAAGCTGGGTATTGCTCCCGGTCGCAGTAATGAAGCTGGTTACGTCTTTGGTCTCGTAATCGTTCGCAATTGGGTTCTCCGTCCCGCAATAAGGGCAGAGATCAGAATCGAATTTTGAAATGGTTCTATGACAGTTTTTACAGATTGGCATAGGTTTATTTTAGACTATCTTTCTTTAGAAAAGTAGAACAAAAAGACTTTTATCGAAAAATCGATTTGGGCAAGAAAAAACCACCTTCTGCCGAGGGTGGTTTGATGCTTATTTTCGGAAAGGATTTTTGAACCAGCCCTTCTTCTTGCTGTTTTCTTCTTTCTGGAATTGGGCAAGCAAGTCTTTCTGGGTTTTGGTCAGATCCGTCGGAGTGTGAAGCTTGACATGAAGATATTGATCGCCAGGCTTTCCCGAACGAAGGTCCTTAACCCCTTTGCCTTTGAGTTTGAGAATCTGTTCTGGCTGAGTGCCAGAAGGAATATCCACGGAAACCGGGCCATAAACGGTGTTGACTTCAATGGTTGTTCCTAAGGCCGCATCGGCGAATCCGAGATCCAAATCCATATGGATATCGTTGCCTTCGCGGCGGAAGATCTTATCGTTTTCAATCTTGATCTCCACATAAAGATCGCCATTTGGTCCGCCATTGATGCCTCGCTCGCCTTTGCCTTTGACACGAATCTGCTGGCCGGCATTGATGCCAGGCGGGATGGTGACATCAAGGTCTTTTTTGACACGATGATATCCGTTTCCGCCGCAAGCGGAGCATTTTTTGCGGATGATTTTCCCCGTTCCATGGCAATGAGGGCAAGTCGTCTGAGATTCCATCACGCCAAAGATCGTTTGTTGCCTCTGGGCGACATAGCCAGAGCCACCGCAATGGGGGCAGGTGGTGATATCGCTAGGGCTTTCCGCCCCGCTTCCTTGGCAATGATCACACGGTTCATCATAAGTTAGCGGGATGGTGATGTGGCGGCCATTGATGGCGTCCATGAAAGAAATTTTGCAGCGATAAAGTGTATCATTTCCCTTTTGCGGGCCTGTGGCTTGAGAAGATCTTCTCCTTGCGCCACCGCCGAAGAAAGAGGCGAAAATATCATCGAGGTTGACATCGCCAAACCCTTGTCCGGAGAATCCTCCGCCTTGGAATGGGTTACCCGCTCCGCCCGTCGAGCCTCCTTGGGAGAAGGCCGCAAAGCCGAATTGATCGTATTGGGCGCGTTTATTATCATCGGAAAGGACATCATAGGCTTCCTGGACTTCCTCGAATTTCTTTGGGGCGTCCGGGTCTTTGTTGATATCAGGGTGATATTTTTTAGCCAATTTGCGGTAGGCTGAATGAATCTCGTCTTTGGAAGCGGATTTGCTAAGGCCAAGGACTTCATAATAATCACGTTTTTCCGCCATAATGCACTCCTTTCTCTAACGTAAGATAGAGGCGTCTTGTTTAGTAGGCGCCCCTAACGAATGAATGTGGTTAAGCTTAGGCTTTCTTATCAGTGAAATCGGCATCCACGACATCTTGGTCGTTGTCGTCGCTGGCCTTGCTGTTACCCGTCTCAGCGCTGTTGGCTTGCTGAGAATATTGGGCCGATTGAGCCGCGTTGGCAGCATCTTCGAGACGGCCGACGATCTCACGAAGCTTATCGATGTTATCGTTTTGAATGGCCGCTTGGGCATCATCGCGGATCTTGGTAAGTTCGTCTTTTTGCTGTTGATTCATCTTATCGCCATTCTCTTGGAGAGTCTGGTTGATCTGATCGACATAAACTTGCGCTTTGTTTTTGACTTCGATATCGCTCTTTCTCTTTTCGTCGGCGGCTTTATTTTCTTCCGCTTCTTTGACCATTCTATCGATATCCTCTTTGGAAAGGCCATTTGAGCCAGAAATCGTGATGTCTTGCATCTTTTGAGTGTCTAAATCTTTCGCGGAGACCTTGACGATGCCGTTGACGTCAATGGAGAAAGTGACTTCGATTCTTGGTTGACCACGGCGTGCTGGTTTGATGCCAGAAAGGGTGAATTGGCCAAGAAGTTTGTTATCGTGGGCCATTGGTCTCTCACCTTGGTAAACCATGATATCGACGGCCGGCTGATTGTCTTGAGCAGTCGAGAAGATTTGGCTCTTGGTGGTCGGGATCGTGGTGTTACGAGCAATCAACGGAGTCAAGACGCCGCCGAGAGTTTCAATGCCCAAAGTCAAAGGAGTGACATCGAGAAGGACGACATCTTTGACGTCGCCAGCGATGATTCCGCCTTGGATTGCGGCACCCATGGAAACGGCCTCATCTGGGTTGACAGACATATTGATTTGTTTGCCGGTGACTTGCTTGACCATCTCTTGGATGGCTGGCATACGGATGGAACCGCCAATCATCAAGACATCGGCAAGTTCGTTATAAGAGAGACCGGCATCTTTCATGGCTCTTTCCATTGGGATTTTGCAACGTTCGAGCAAATTGCGGGTCAAATCTTGGAATTTGGCGCGGGTCAGTTTTCCTTCATAAGAGATTGGACCATTTGAGCCCATGCCGATGAATGGCAAGGAAATCGTGGTCTCTAAGGAACTAGAAAGCTCGATTTTGGCTTTTTCTGCGGCATCCAAGAAACGTTGTTGAGCCATTTTGTCATTCAAATCAACCCCGGTTTCAATTTGGATTTGGGCATGGATCCAATCGGCCACTGCCTTATCCCAGTCATCGCCGCCAAGTTGGGTGTCGCCGTTGGTGGCAAGGACTTGGAAGGTGCCATCGCCGATATCCAGGATGGAAACATCTAAGGTGCCGCCGCCTAAGTCGAAGACAAGGACTTTTCCGGATTTGTTGGTGTCAATGCCGAAAGCCAAGCAGGAAGCGGTTGGCTCATTGATGATACGAACGACATCTAAGCCAGCGATGGTTCCGGCGTCTTTGGTGGCCTGACGCTGGGCGTCATTGAAATAAGCAGGGACGGTGATGACGGCTTTTTTGACTTCTTTGCCGATGCTCTTTTCGGCGTAGCTTTTCATGTATGCGAGAACTTTGGCCGAGATTTCCTGTGGGGTGAAATCCTTGTTCACGCAGCCGATATGGAATTTGTAATCCTGGCCCATTCTGCGTTTGGCGGAACGGACGGTGTCAGGATTGGTGATCATTTGGCGTTTGGCCGCATTGCCGACGATTTCTTCGCCACTCGCCTTAAAAGCGACCACCGATGGGGTCGTATTGGTCCCCTCTGGGTTTGGAATGACTTTGACTTTGCCGTCAGCTTGCAAATATGAGATGACGGAGTTTGTGGTACCTAAGTCGATACCGACGATTAATTCTTTTGCCATAATTATTTATCTCCTAAGCCTTGTTGGCTTCATTTGGAACTTCTTCTTTTGCCTCTTCCGGGGCTGTTTCGACTTTCTGTTTATAAACTTTCACATTCACTGGTCGAATCAGTTTGTCGTGAAGTTTGTATCCTTTTGAGAATACCTGGGCGATTTTGCCATCATTTTCCGCCGTGCCTTCTGCCACATCGACAGCGTTCATCACGTCAGGATCGAAGAGATCGCCGACTTTTGGGACGATTTCGAGGACCCCTTCGGAAGATAAGGCATTCTGCAATTGGTTATAAATGTAGATGAACCCTTGTTGATAATTCTTGGCTTCCTGACTGTTTGGGGTGGCGTTTAAGGCCATATAGAGGGCATCCAGCGCGGGAAGCAAGTTCTCCAAGAATCCCTCAGCACGGTAACGGATTGCGTTTCGATGGTCCTCTTCGAGAGATTTTCTAAGGTTTTGCATATCCGCCAGGACCATGTAATATTTGTTCTTCCAATCGTAGGCTTCATCTTCAGCCTGTTTGAGTTTTTCCTTTAAAACCTCATTCTCGGAAGGCTTTTTCTCTTTTTGTTTCATTTCTTGCTGGCCTTTCGTTTCGTTGGGGTTTTCTTTTTCGAGGTTTTCTCCTCTTGGTTTGTTTCCGTCCATTTTTCCTCGCCTCCTTCCGGGTGGAAATAGGCATCAAGAGCCTGAGCGAAATATTTCAAAGTCGCCACGACTTTCTCGTAATCCATGCGGGCTGGGCCGACAAGCGAGAGAGTCGCTCCTTTGTCGCCAGGCACGTCGATATTGGCCGAAACCATCGCCAATTGGTCGTTGAGGCTTTGGGAATTGCCAGCCCCGATAGTCACGGTGATGCCGTTTTTTGTTTGCCCTCGTTCCAGGGCTTCATTAAGCTTTTCTGGGCTTTCCAGAAATTGGATCAACTCACGGAGTTTTGAGGCGTCGTTTGCGAATTCTGGCTGTTCGAAGAGCTTTTCTTTGCCATAGAATTCCATGCGCGAAGTCGCAAAAGCGGCGAAAACGCCAAGCAAAGCCTGATATATCACTTCTTGTCCGACCATATAATCGGTCAGCGCGGGACGCATGGCTTCCATCTTGGGCACGATTTGCGAAATCGGGGTGCCTGAGAGACGGTCGTTGAGAAGCTTGACTGCCTTGACCACTTCATTCAAATCCATTGATTTGTCAATGATGAAGGTCTTGTTTTCAACGTATCCTTTGTCAGTGACTAGCAAAGCTGTCGCCGTATTTTCCCCAAGAGGGATGATCTGAATTGAGACTAAGCGCTCGTCGTCGAGATTGCTTCCGACAACAACGGAGGCAAGATTGGTCATCTGGGAAAGAATCTCGCAGCTTTCCTTGATGACTTCTTCTACGGATTTGGTACGCTCGGAAAGGACCGTCTGAAGCGCATTTTTCGCCGCTTGGTCGACGTTGCCAGAACGAAGGTTGGCAACATAATACTGATATCCTTTTTCCGAAGGGACACGACCGCTGCTGGTATGCATCTTCTCCAAATAGCCATCTTGCTCTAAGGCGTTCATCTCGTTGCGGATGGTGGCGCTGGAGACATTCAAACGATACACCTCTTGCAGGGTTTTGGAACCCACAGGTTCGGCGGTTTTGATGAAATGTTCGACGATCAATTTCAAGATTTCATCGCGTCTTGTCATTTTCAACCCTCCTATCGTTAGCAGTCCCAATTCCTGGGTGCTAAATCAATTATAGGGAGGAGTTTAGCACTGTCAAGGTTTAAGTGCCAATTTTTTACAAAAAGCCGACTAAAAGAGATTAATTAGGATGCGATCCAGCAACAAAATCCCTCGATCCGTTGCTCGAATACAGCCTTCTTTTTGCTCTAAAAGCCCCATTTTATGGAGGGTTTCGAATTGATTTTGATAACGGGAAAAGAAAGAAAAACCAAACCGTTTCTCAAACGTCTTCTCCGCAAAGCCCGAGGCCAATCTGAGGTTCGTGAGGAAAAAATCTTCTAATTCGCTTTCCAAGGTCAGATTTTCCTCCTCGGATCTGTGTTTTCCTTTTAAATAGGTCGACAGATTGCGGGTATTCATGTATCTCTTTTTCCCGAGATATCCAGACGCCCCCAATCCTGCGGCATAGTATTCTTCGTCTTTCCAATAGGTGAGATTGTGACGGCAATAATGCCCGTTTTTGGCGAAATTGGAGACTTCGTAACGTTCATATCCGGCCTTTCTAAGGCGGAAAAGGATGCGTTCATACATCGCTCCGGCGAGCTCATCCTCCGCTTCTTGGAATCCTTTGGCATAGAATTCCGTGCCGGGATTGACCGTAAGACTATAAGCGGACAAATGGGGCAAATCCAAAGCCAAAAAGGCGCTGATGTCGCTGTCTAATTCCGACAAATTCTGCCCCGGCAAACCATAGATCAAATCAACAGAGAGATTAGAAAAACCGGCTTTTTTAGCAAGAAAAATCGCCTCTTTCGCTTCTTCAAAAGTATGTTTCCTCCCCATCAAGGAGAGATATTTCGGAAGCGAGGATTGAATGCCTAGGGAAAGGCGATTGACCTTGTTTTTGCAAAGAATCCCCAACTTCTCTGGCGTAATGGTTTCAGGGTTTGCTTCGACGCTAAATTCGCCATCTTCCTCAAGATAGGGTCTTAGGAAAGACAAAAGATCATCTAACATGGACTCTGACAAACAAGTCGGCGTTCCCCCGCCGACATAAATCGTCTTCAAAGGATGGGAGATTCTCAATTCGGCGATTTCTTTTTTTATTTCTTGGAGGTAAGAAAAAGCCCAATCGTCCCGATAAAAGACTTTCGCGAAATCACAATATCGGCAGATATGGGCGCAGAATGGGATGTGGACGTATAGCGAAGAGACCACGGGTTATTTCCCGTCCTTCTCCGTCTCGGAATAATTCTCGATTTGCTCGGCTGTTTCCTCGTCTTCGACCGGTTGAAGAATACGGTCCATCTCTTCTTGAAGGGCCTCTTCTTCCGTCGGTTTGCCAGCCTTGCGTTCTTTATTCTCTTTGGCTTGCTGATATTCTTCTTCGTCTAATTCCTGGGTCAGACGCATGACTTCTTCATTGGCGATTTCCTTGTCTGATTTCGGCTTTTCGTCGCTTTTGAAAGGCTTGGCGAATTTCTTGACCAGAATGACGGCCATAACGATGATGCCAAAAAAACCAACGAGGATGACGATAATTAGCCAAGGTGGAAGAGTTTCTAAGATAAGGGGAGTTTTCATTGTTTCTTTCCTTTCGTGACGGGAGAATAGACAAATTTGTTCTTGAATTGAAGTTTTTGGTAATAGCCTTCGGCAGCCAATTTGTCCATTGAGGTTCTAGCTGTTTCATAGACGCATTTGGCGTGTTCTTTGAATTGCTGGATGGTGTAATAACGCCCAACGGTACAATGAGTGGCGAGGAAGGAGGCTTGTTTCTTGTTGAGGTTAGGATTGGTCTCCAACAAATAACGAATATAATCCTTCACTTCGGTTTTGGAAAGCGTTTCTAGGCCCACTTCGATGCTCGCCCCCGCATTTTCTTGCGAAGAAAGGCTTGAAATCACAGGCACTGGGGCTGGGGTTGGCTTTTCGACAACCGGGGTCGGTTGGGGCTTTGCCACTTCGAGAGGCGCTGAGGGGATCGGTTCTGGAGAAATCTCTTTGATTGGGGTTTCTTCCGTTTCCTCAGGGAGAGAAAGCTGGGTCGGCTCTGGCAATGGTTGCTCGATGGCCGTTTCCATTCTGGCGGCGATTTCCTCTTCTTCCGGGGCGAGTTGGCTGAAATCCTCTTTGATCGGGGAAATGCGGAGTTTCTTCAATTCCTCGGTGAATTTGTCAATCATCGGGCTAAGACGGCCCATCGCCTCAAAGACAAGATAGGTCAAGTCGCTGCGAATCTTCGTTTCCCGATAAGCCTCGCCACGTTTGAAAGAATCGTCCAAAAGATTTTCGAGAGGAAGATAGAATGCGGCGCTATCGCCAGTTTCGTTAGCGTAAGCATCCTTGGCAAGCAAAGCGGCCATCGGAGCGTTTCTTTCGTCAAACGGCTTGACATAATCCAAATAGAATGCAGCGATGACGCTATGGGCAAAAGAAGGGAGCTTTTCATCGTGGGTGAGCCAGGTAAGAAAATCTTCCATCAAAGTATCGATCATATCGCTCGGCGCGTAGGGATAATCCGCATTAAGGACATAACGCAAACGGGCGACTTTGCCGTCGAAATCGTTGTAACGATAGAAAGCAGTCAGTTCTTCTTGCCCTAGCACTCGCGAATAGGCCCCGGCCAAAAATTCATCATTGGCCAAATCTGGCGTTTTATCGAGATAATAATCCAATGATTGCAAATAATTGACGACCACATTGCGATTATTGTCAGAATCGTTATAAATCCCGCTTAAAAGAACTTTGATCGAAAGTTCGTTCATGTTGCTGTTTTCCAGTGCCGCAATTTGTTTTAGAAGCGGCATCAAAAGGGCGTTTCTAGCCTCTTTCGGATAAGAATAAGAAACATTTCTGGCCATCACCATGAAGGCATTGACCTTTTTCTCGAAGTTCTCAATCTTCAATTTGATCGGCTCAGTCAGCGTAAAAGTAAAGTTCTTGTCTTTGATTTTCCCAAAGGGAAGCGTCACTTGGTGCGCTTTGCGGTAAGAAGTGATCTGTTCCCAATAATCGTCAAAGGTGAACATATGGAGAGCGCGCCCCACTTGCGAATAGGTGGCATATTGCTCATCCGTGAATTTCTTGGCGATTTCTAATGCGTTACTCATAGTACCCACATTATAGAGTATAAAAAGACGATTATTCAACCAAAAAACTACTAATTTTTATATTTTAATTTCAGAGAAATTAAATAACTAAATTGTTTTTCAAGCAGATTTTATTTGTCATCCGCTTCATCGTCCAGGGAGAGGACAGCCATGAAAGCTTCTTGAGGGACTTCCACGGAACCAATTTGCTTCATCCGCTTCTTTCCTTCTTTTTGTTTCT